>CAJPNA010000073.1 GCA_905371865.1 uncultured Carnobacterium sp. | reverse complement strand
TGTTTATAAAAAATTAATCCTATTTACAAGAGAAGTCCTCTTGCAAATAGGATGCATTCTTATTTAATGGGAAGAATTTTTTTCAAAATCACCATTGTCTGGTCCATAATCACTCCACTAATCACTAAAGAAACAACTGGTCCAATTGTCGGCCATTGTCCCATAATTGCGGCAATGACCACACAACTAGCGTCAATTAAAAACTTGTTTCGTGGTATGGACGTTTTGAATTTCTCGTGTAAAGCAAGAGTTGCAGCAATATAAGGTCCAACGCCTAATTCAGCCAGCGCATAAACTGCACATCCTATGGCAATTAAAGCAATCCCTACAACCATAGCAACTATTTTTATAGTGATATCCATTTCGGCAATAGCACTAAAGTCGAATAGATTAATAAAGAAACTTTGTAAGAACATCCCTACAACTGTTCCAAATCCAATATATCTCCAGTTGATACTAAAAGTAATTCCCAGAAATACGAGAGAAACAATAATGTTTGACATCCCCATATCTACCCCAAATGTACGATTTAATCCGTCCCACACAAGAACGACAACATCAGCTCCTAATGTACTCGAACCAGCCATCTTTGCTCCTAGTCCGATTAAAAAGCAGGAAATAACTAATAAAACTAATCGAAGTCCTAATTTATCTTTTTTCAATCTCATTCTCCTTATTTGGCCCAGTTTTCTGGACTCCACATCCGTCCATCTAACTCTCCATGTGCTTGTTCAATTCGTTTTGCTTGTTCTAAAAGAAGAGTTTTTGCAGCCATAAGTAATGCACGTTCTTTATACTCTTTTTCTTCTGCAATCCACGTATCGATTAACCCGATTTTCTCAATAATCTCCATACTGACTCTCCTCCCAATGACTTAGATGCATCTCTAGTTCCAGTCTTTCATCCTGATTTTCTTTGATCCACTCTGCGATTTGTTCCCAGCGTGCTTTATTCATTGCTTGTGAGCGTTCGATAAACCAATCTTCTGTATTTTTTAATGTCCCGTGATGATCCTTCGTCACGTATTGTAAATATTCCACGAGTAACACTTGTTTGGCAACTTCAGTCTTATAATCAAATTGATGGACTTCAAAAATCGGTAAATAGTTCCAGCGCATTGCATTTGCTAACGCTTGGAAAGGACGCAAAAGCTCCGAAATCGTAAACTGTTCTTTGCCTCCTGCACGGAAGGCTTCTTCTTTCACACCAAGTGTTACAACGATTCCGAGTTCCTTAATTTGCTTTGCAAAAGTCGCACTCTTACTCATTACCGTATCAATCCATTCCTTCATGACAGCAGGAGCTTGATACCAATACATTGGGAACTGAAGAATGAGTCTTTGGGCTCCACTTTCAACCAAGGCTTTTTCTTCAATCACTCTTGTAAAATGAGGCTTTGCTTCACTCCAAACTTCGTCCAAATGACGGATAGTAACGAAATCTTCACCTTTTAATGTTGCTAGGAAAAATTGTTGGCTCGATGAGGTTTGAATCGTTGGATGGCTAATGACCACCATTGTTTTCATATTACGCGTTTCCTTTCTGTGAAAGAACTTCTAAAAGTGCATTCGTATTGTCCACAAAATATTGAATCGAAAACGGTAGTGCTGCATCATCCACCAAGAACCCTGGGTGATGCCATTCGCGTGGACATCCCGTTCCAATAAAGACAAAACATCCTGGAACGTGTTCCATATAATTGGCGAAATCTTCTGCTCCTAAAGTTACTTGTGGGGTTACCACTGTCGCAAATTTCTCAGTTGTGCGTCTCACTACTTTTGTAATTTCTACGTCATTATGCACGACTGGCGGCGTTAAAATCCATTCAATACTTCCTTTTTGTCCGTATACATCCGCCGTTTGAACAATCATCTTCTCGAATTGCTCCGTCATTTGACGCTCGACTTCTTTATTAAAGGTACGAATCGTTCCTTCAAAAAATACTTTCTCTGGAATCACATTCCACGTATTCCCCGCTTCGATATGCGATACGCTTAATACCACTGGCTCAAGTGGAGAAGTATGACGAGCAACAATCGCTTGGGCGTTAGCAATTACTTGGCAGGCCGTAACGATAGGGTCGTTTCCGTTATGCGGTGCTGCCGCATGCGTTCCTACCCCTGTAATTTCGGCTTTAAACTGGCCGACTGCTGCCATCAGTGGTCCTTCCTTCACACCAATCGTTCCAACTGGAAGTTCTGGTTTGTTATGGAATCCAATAATCGCGTCCACTCCATCAAGCACACCTTCAGAAATCAATGCGCGTGCCCCATGGTTACTCTCTTCTGCTGGTTGGAAAATAAAACGAACTTTTCCTTGTAATTTGTCTTCTTGTGCCTTCAATATTTGAACGGCTCCAAGTAAACTTGCTGTATGGAAATCATGTCCACACGCATGCATCGCTCCTTCATTTTTCGAAGCGTAGTCTAAACCTGTTTGTTCCACAATCGGCAATGCGTCGATGTCGGCACGTAAGGCCAATGTTGGGCCATCCCCATTTCCGATTTCTGCCACAACTCCTGTTTTTGATTGTAAATCCCAGCATTTAATCCCTATCGCTTCTAGGGCTTTACGGATATAACGAGTCGTTTCGACTTCCGTGCCGGATACTTCTGGATACATATGTAAATGGCGGCGATGTTCCGTTGCACGTTCAATAACTTCTTTTGTAATCATAACTCTCTCCTCAATCTGTTTCCTACACATTGTAACAAACTAGGCGGCTTTATGCACCATGAACTCCCTTGAAAAACAATAAAAATTCGATTTACCCACTGCAGCAAAAAAGACTCCGTTTCAAAAGAAACAGAGTCTATACGATTATCCTTTTTGGAGTGCCACCATTTCGGCGTATTGTCCATTTAGTTGCATCAATTCATCATGAGTTCCGCGTTCCACGATTTCCCCTTTATCCAACACAAAAATTTGGTCGGCATGAGCAATGGTAGAAAGTCGGTGAGCAATCATAAAGGTTGTACGCCCTTCTTTTACGACATTAATTGCATTCTGAATAATTTCTTCTGTCTCGGTATCGATATGCGAAGTCGCTTCATCTAAAATTAAGATTTTCGGGTCAAAGACAATGGCCCTAGCAAATGAAATCAATTGGCGTTCCCCTGAAGAGAAATCCATTCCTTTTTCCTTCACTTCGTAGTCGAGTCCCTTGTCACTCTTCGTGAGTAGATGGCCTCCGCCTACTTTTATGAGCGCTTCTTGAATCGTCTCAGGCTGAATCGATTCGTTATTAAGACCTACATTTGAAGCAATCGTTCCTGTAAATAAATACGGATCTTGAAGTACGATTCCCATCTCGCTTCGCACACTACGTCTGTTAAAATCACGCGTGTTTTTCCCATCAATCAAAATCGCTCCACTCGTTGGGTCGTAGAAGCGAAACAGTAAGTTCATAATGGATGATTTCCCTGAACCAGTATGTCCGACAAAAGCAACTGTCTGTCCAGGTTCTACCGTGAAATTCAAGTGCTTCAACACAGGAACTCCCGCTGTGTACTCAAAACTCACATCTTTGAATTCGATACGTCCTTCACTAAACGTGAAAAGCTCTTCTCCTGAATCCTCGCTTGGTGTATCCATCAATTCAAACACACGGTCACCGGCAGCCATTGATTGTTGGAAGCCAGACACAACATTCATAAAAGTTTGAATCGGCTCATAGATTCGATTAATGTAATCAATAAATGCATATAAAAGACCTGCTGAAATCCCGAGTGTCCCACCGATAAACTGCATACTGAAATAATAGATCACTCCAAAATGAGTAATGTTTCGAAGCATGCCGACAAGACTCCACGAGAAGTACGACTCAAGAATTAATTCCTTACGACCAATTTCTAGCCAAGAAGTTGCAGTTGCTTCATATTCTGAAACAATTTTTTCTTCCTGTTGAAATGCTTGAACGATGCCTGCTCCTTGAATGCTTTCGTTTAATTGTCCACTCAACTGACTATAGAGTTCACGATTTTCGGAAAAGTATTTTTTCTGCTTCTTAGCAACGGTTCTCTGCCATAGAATCATCACAGGAACTAGGAATAATAATACTAGTCCTAGCGTTGCATTTAATATGAAAATGGTTGTGTAAACCCCTACTAACATTACAATCGTACTGAACAGTGTCGAAATTCCACTCACGTAGAAGTTTGCACGCACTGATTCTGTATCACTCGTAATTCTAGAAACCACTTTCCCAGCTGGTAAATGGTCGAAGTACGATACCGGCAAGGTTTGTACATGCTCGAACACTTCGTCACGAATGCGTTTTGCAATACGGTTTGAGAGAGTCCTCATATATACACGGTTTAAATAAGCCCCAGCAACTCCCACTAAGTTCACTGTCACGTAAATACCAATCCATAAAAGTAGTCCACCTGCTTTGAAATCATGCGCCTGCCCCATCGGAGTAATCACATTATCGATAATGTGTTTCGCAACGAGTGGCCCTGTTAAGGTTGCTCCTGTTGAGAGTAACAGGCAGAAGAGCCCAATCAGAACTCCTTTTTTCTCATAACGGAGGTAGCTTAATAATCGCTTCATCGTTCTCATTCGATTTCCTCCTCCATTTCTTGTGTGAGGTACTGTTCATAGTACCAGCCTCGTTGTTCGAGCAGCTCCTCGTGGGTACCCCTCTCACTAATGAGTCCTTCATTCATCACAATAATTTCATCCGCATGACGAATTGCAGAAAGTCTGTGCGCAGAAATGATATTCATACAGCCTCCGCGTTCTTGTTGCAAGTGCGAGATAATTTCCCTTTCCGTTTTCGCATCAACTGCAGATAACGCATCATCCAAAATTAAGCATTCCCGGTTGCGTAAGAAAGCACGAGCAATCGATAAGCGTTGTTTTTGTCCTCCGCTGAGCGATACCCCTTTTTCTCCGACCATGGTATCGAGCTCGTCTGGCATTCGTTTCACGTCTCCATCAAATGATGCCAACGTCAACGCTTCCCAGATTTCATCATCCGTTGCATCTTCTTTCCCGAACAACATATTCTCGCGTATCGTCCGTGAGAAAAGTGTATGTTCTTGTGGTACATAGGCTAAATGCCCTGCCACCGTTTGAGGATCGTAATCAATCAAAGGTTCTTCGTTAATAAAAAGCTTTTCTCCTTTGTATGGGAATTGATGTAATAATTGCATCAAGAGTGTCGTCTTCCCAGAACCTGTTTTCCCAACGATTCCAAGAGTCTCGCCTTTTTTCAAAGTAAGATTAATTCCTTTTAATAAGGAGACCTCTTCCCCTGGGTACGTAAAATGGAAGTCCTTAAACTCAATCGATTCAATCGTCTCGAGTGCTTTTGTTCCACCACGTTCGATGTCATCGTCATGTCTTAATATTTCATTAATACGCTCGGTTGCCACTTTTCCACGTTTGTAGTTCGTGATAATATCGCCAATCATAAACATCGGCCACATAATAGCCCCCATATACACTTGAAAGGCAATGACATCCCCGACGAGAATGGTCCCATTCGACACCAAATACCCACCGTAAAAAAGTGCAATTGTAAAGCTGATCATCATAAATAATTGTGCCAATGGAATAAAGCGAGATTCAATTTCTGACACAATAATATTCTTTTTCATGGCCTTTTTCGTTTTCGCTCTGAACTCATCCATCATCGCATCTTCTTGACCATAGGCACGAATCACATACGTACCATCTATCATTTCTAACACTTCATTATTTAATTGTGAAACGGCATTTTGTGCTTTGTTGTACTCTTCTTCGAGATCAAATCCCCATTTATACACAAGATACGAAAGGATTGGTAGTGGTAAAACCGCAGCGATGGTCAGTGGCAAGGAAATCGTTGTGACCATCATATAAATCGATACGGTCACCATCAATGTTGAGTTCATGAGTGCAAACATTCCGAACCCCATCATATCGCCAATCGTCATCACATCTTCACTGCTACGGGTAATAATATCCCCCGTTCTAAAATGCGCATAAAACGGAATTTTCTTCATCAAATTATTCCGCAATAATTTCACACGCAATTCCTTTTGCATTTCATAATAGCCCATAAAAATCAAATTTGTCCAAATACTCTCCGTAATATAGGCCACGAGAATAATCCCTACTAAAATCACAAGTTGCGTCCAGAGCCAATCGCCGTTCAGTTCACTCGCGACGATTTTATCGACTACTTGTCCCACAATTCTAGCGGGATAAACCGAAGCGATACTACTTCCAATCATTAATACAAAACTAACAAGATAGCGCATCGGATGTTTTTTTATAAAGCCTATCACTAATTTTATTAAATCGTTCATCGTTTTCCTCCATCAAAAAAAGCCGTCACCTTCCCCATGCATGGAAAGAGTAACAGCTTCATTCCTAATCTCATCTAAAAAAATGCGCTATAACTGAATCACTTGAATTGGAAGGTCAATCATTCTATTCACTCGTTTTACTACTAAGTTGTTCATTGATTTCTCCTCCAATCTCTCAAAATTTTATGTTACATCTGAAATTATACCTTAAATCGCTGTCATGTCAATACCTTTCGAAGATTTTCACAATCGAATTCATTGATAATGGTTCTCAATAAAGTTACAATAGAACCATTACAAACTAGAAAAGGATGAAAGAACTACAATATGGCAAAAGATATTCGTGTTTTACTTTATTATAAATATGTTCCCATTGAAAATGCGGAGCAATTTGCTGCAGATCATTTAGCATTCTGCAAATCAATCGGATTAAAA
>CAJPNA010000072.1 GCA_905371865.1 uncultured Carnobacterium sp. | reverse complement strand
GATTTTAGACTATACACGACGAATGTTTTGTGGTATAATGATTTAAGCGAGGTGAAAAATATGTTGATGATGTCGAATGATGGATTGCGTAATTTAATCAAACGTGATATTTTATCAAAAACTGAGGATTATCACGACGAGTTGGTTTATGTATCGAACAAGTATGGTAATAAAGATACTGAACGAGAAATTTTCAAACTCATTCGAGATGATTCTTCTATTATAGAAGAAAAAATTAATTCATTGTATGCCAATACGTTAACGTGGGGAAATTGTCAACAGTGTTATCAAGATATTGGAACAACATTGGCGATGAATTTAACAGCGTTTCGATTGAAACATGAAATGGATAAACGTATCGATAGAGAACTTGAAGAATTAGTAAGTGATTTACCGAATTACATCCAACCAAGTGCGATTGTAAAACCACCAAATGACTATAGTTACTTATTATATGTCAACGAGTTGACAGCTTGGGAAAAAGTTCTTGGAACAAACTATAACACAACTTATAGAGAGTGGTTGTTCAAGCAAGATATTCTTAAGTGGAAAGACAACGAAGTGTTGACAAAGTTGACAGATAGAATGCATGAAGATATGAGTGAGTACTATGCTCGCACATTTAGACATGTAAGTCATTTTGATAAGGGTCTCACTAGATTACATGGTGCGATTTATAGCTTCTTGGAGAAAAATAGTGATTATATCTTTGAGTTTTTGAACGAATTGAGAAAGGAAAATGTATAAAGATGAAAAATGAAATTACACTACGTAGTGTAGGTGAGTCATTACTTCCAGTAGTAAGTGACTTACACTTAGAATTGGAATTAGTGGGAGACCATTACTCAATTGTGAATCATGATGAATTCATGGCTGAGTTAAAACAATTAGATGAACAAATTGACAATTATGAATATAAGTCAGAAGATAGACAAGATGTCAAGAAATTCCGAGCAGCTGTAAATAAATATTCTACAAATTTAAATAAAGCTGTAAAAGAACATCAAACATACTTGTTTGGACATGTTAATGAACAAAAAGCAGAAGCTTCTGGTTTAATGAGTGGTATCATCAAGAAATTAGACGTTGGTCTAAAAGAAGATGAAGCTCGAATGAAAGCTGAAAAAGCATATGAGTTGGAACAAGCATTTAAGAATGCAATTGTACACTTTGAGCACTTGAAAAATTCTCAGTTGAGTTTTGAAGATGTTCAAAACAGTTCATGGTTCAACATTACAACATCTAAAACAGCAGCTATTCGTGAGTTAGATGAACGATTAATCGCAGTTAATGAATTAGTCGCAAATATTATGAATCCAGAAAAAGATGTTTTGAAAAACGCTGACGCATTAAGTCGTACTAACTGGAATGAGTTACAAGCGTTAAACTTAATTGCAACTGAGCATAAAGCTATTGAATTAGAACAACAACGTCAAGTTGAGATTAAAGAACAGATTGTTGAGAAAGTGGCAGAAAAAGTAGTCGAAGAAGATGTTAAAATTGACAATTTAGATGAAAAAGCTACTATCTTAATTCACAAATCCGATTTAAGACGTGTGGAAGCAATGCTTAAAGGATTGAAAGTTGACTATACAGTAATTCTGTAACCAGAGGACGGTGATGTGAACATGGAATTTAAAGAAGATGTATTGGAAGCATTGGGAGCAAGTGCTGAGTCAATTCTCAAAGAATCTGCGCTGAACTTAATTGAATTAAGAGCACTAGTGCGACCAACAAACGATGAACTAGCATTACAGGTGTTAGAACTGTCACAAAAATTAAACCAACTAGCATCGAACGTTGTTATGATTTGTAAGTTACAACGACCATTCGAACCGCTATTGAATAAATTAGTGACGATTAAGGAGAATTTGAAATATGTTCGTGAGATTGTGGTGAATGATTTCGCACAAAACTCTGACGAGTATCATTACATTTCTCACACATTAGAATTGGTTGATTCCGTACCAGAAATCGGAAATATCTATAACGAAACAAGAAAGATGTGATGAAATGTTGAATTATGATTTATTGATGTCAATAATCAACGAAGACAGAATTATCGGTGAGATTGGTAGTATCATGTCAACACGACATGGTTCACAGTTTATCGAATTGTCGCAATTAATTATCAACATACTTGAGAAAACCAAAGAAAGCAATGATGTTGCTTTACGTAAACAAGCGTACACTGAGTTGGTTAAAATCCATCAATCATTAAAACAATTTTTGAAAACATCGTACAAACAGGAGTACTCTGATTTAATGAAAAGTCTATCCATTATTTACATTGTATACTTCTTGAGTGCGAATGAAAGTGAAGGTGATGTTGGATGAAACCAGTGAATTTAAAACCAATTTCGTTATCAACAACGTTCATGGACTTGGATTTTACAATGTCAGATGACGTAACAATTACTATCGATGATATCATCGCACAAGCAAAAGACGCATTATCAATTTTCGAAGAATCACCTACAGTGGAAGATTTACGAGATGACGTGAATGATACAGTCGTTGAAAATTCACACACTCAATTAGTTGTGAATCCAATTGTACCTAAATCTTCTAATAGTGTATCATTACTTAGTCCAGTATCTTTAATTGACGAGAATTTTGATGATGACAGTAATGAAGATGAAGAATCAACATTGATGAATGACCACATGTTGAACGATGAAGATGACTCTAGTGAAAATGAAAATCTAGCAGATGTCGTTCGAGACTATGCTGAGTTCTTGATACAGTCATACTTACCAATTGGATTACGAAATGTATTACCAAGAGATAATGAATTACCAAGTAAGCTAAACTTATACTTAACTGAGTTATATGTTCGTGATATCATGCGATTACAAGACCAAGTTGGTCTAGAATCATCGTTAGAATTTCCACAATTTGCATTAATTGATAAAATCACCAATGGTGAACTACCAAGTGGATTTGACTTCGATACTTACAAGTTTAAGTTACAAGGTGTAAAGCCAAGTACGAAGATTCATGAATTGGAATATCAGTTAATTCAATCTAGCTTTAAAGAGTTGGCACTTGTAGCATCAAATACCATTTTAAATAAAGATGTGAAACATGTAATCTGTACAGTGGTAAATGTAAATCAAGTATTGACATCGGATGAGTTACAATGTATAATTTATATGTTACAGTAAAAATTTTATAAAGGAGCAAACGTATGGAAAAAGAATTTTTAATCGTGGATTTCAACCCAAAGAGTAATGTGGATGTATATGCACTCACAAGAGCACTTATTGGTGAGAATGAAGCTGTTGAGACAGAATCGATTGGATACGTAACTGAGAACGAATACGATGAACGTGTTATTGTACCAGTGTCAAAATTAGAAAAAGACATTTTTGATGGTAGTACGTTGTTAGTTGCTGTTGATAAAGAATATCAACCACGTTCAATTAATGTTATTCGTTACAATTCAGAATCTGGTGAGATTAAACCAATCGAAACGATTTTGGAAGGTGTTGGCAATGAATCTGAGCACGATTCTGTTGACGAACCAACATTAGAAGATGATTCAGTTGATACAACTGATGATGAAACATCATTGAATCATGTTGTTAATACTATTCTACCAACATCTAGAGAGTTGTACGAACGAATCAATGAACCACTTAAAGTGGATACAGAGTTATTGAATGACCGTGAGGTAGTTCTACTAAAATCACAATTTGACACTTCATTATTAAATGTAAGTTTCATCATTGGAGACGAATTAGATGATTTAGTACGAACTGGTAAATTTGATGAATCTGCTAAACAGATTGCTGAAAAATTAAAACAAGCACCAACAGATTCATTACTCAAGTATCGAGCAGCTTTAATGGAATTAGAACAAGAACAAGAAGAAGTTCGTAATACAGTAGATGAAATTAAATCATCTTACGAACGACGTAAACAAGAAGCTTGGAATGAACACTTCATTGAGTGGGAACGTGAGTATCACATGGTAAATCCAGATGACTCTGAGGTTCGAGCAGCTAATTACGTGTTAAGTCGACAACCAATTATTGCAGACTTGAACAAAGCTGTAGTTGACAATAAATTAGAAGCTGAGACTGACGTACTTAGAGCGGTTGTTGAAGGTAACGGAGACCGTAGCACAGCTCGACTAATGAGATATTTACGAATGCAAGAGCTATATCAACGTCAATTAGATGAAGTATCTAATGCAATTAAAGCAAGTAAACAATCACAAGTTGCTCCGGTTGAGGTACAACCAACATTTGAGGATACACATGAAGTAGAACATGAAGAAAGTTCTGAATTCGTACAACCACAAGAAATTCCAAATTATGACCAAGCTGAGACTATTGATGAAGATACATTTGAGTCACATGAAACAAGTGCTGACGATTTTGAAGCGGAGTTAGCAAAATTAGATGCTGATTTTGATTTAGTATCATTAGACGCAGAACCAGAAGCTACTCCAGCAGTTGAGAAAACTGTTGAGATTGAAGCTCCAGTCACTGAACAAGCAGAAGATATGGACTTGAACGAACATGATTCAACAGAGTTGGAACATGACGCAAACTACGATGATTTGTTAGATTCTGATGTATTTGAAACAACTGATGTTGAAGCTACAGAAGATGTAACATCTCATGTGGATGAACAAAAAGACATTGCTCTAGAAGATGACGAAGATTTAGATGGTAACGATATTGATTTCTCAGAATTTGACGATGAAGAAACATTTGATGAATACGAGGAAGAAGATGTTAAAGAACCAAACTCTAAAAAGAAATTGGGATTAGGTGCTAAAATTGGAATTGGTGCTGGATTATTGTTAGCTGCTGTAACAGTTGGAATGGGTGCAGTTATGTTAATGAATCCAGATTCTAGCGATACAACAAATGAACCAACAACATCTGAGCAAGCATCTGCTGAACAGACAGAAGCTACGACAGTTAAACCGTTAGTATCTGTTGGTGACACATTAGTAATCACTAAAGCAGATAAAAAAGAATACACAGTTAAAGTATTAGAAGTATTACCAGATGGTTCTGTATACACTGACGGTGGAGATAACGGAGAAAAAATTCATATTACTTACGAACAATTACAAAAGAAATTCGGTCAGTAATCAAACATAGTAACATTTCGAAGAAAGGTGGTAACACCTTTCTTTTATACATATAAGACAATTTATTTATGAAAGTATGGTGATGTAACTTGGATTCATTAACAACATTCTTGAGAGTCGCAAAAGAGCGAGATTACCAAAATGACGAATATAGACATTCGGAAGCTGGACCAAAGAGAATGAATAAGATGATTAATCTTGTAACAATATTTATTATTTGTGGAATTTTATATATTTTATTAGGTGTTGTTAGACCAGATGACCCAATTGTTACGGATATTAGTTCAACAACAGAAGTTGTGACTGAGACAGCACCTACAACAGTTGAGCAAGCAACACATGACCCGTCTGTTTCACCGGGATTACAGAAATTATTGAGTACACTTAATTCTAATAAGAACGGAATTGGTGACGTACAGATGGATACGCTGATTAAAGACGTGAGTCGTAAAGCGATTGATGTAACAAGAGTGTTATTGGATTTGATTATGAAAGTATCAACACTCTTGTTTGTACTCACTTTAATCCCGTACTTGTTTAAACTTGTATTACGATGGAGACATTATGAGAGAGATGTTATTGGAAATGACTTTGAAGCAGCGTTACTAAAACGTCGCATTTTAAGCTCATTGAACATATCTCAACTTTTATCCAATGCGTACAAAGCGATGTCAAATAATGATGGAGACCCATCTAAGCAAGGTCGCATTGAAGCTTTACAGACATTTAAGAAAATGAAAGTGAACATTAACACTAGACAGTCACTTAGTGGATTTACAATTGTAAAAAACTCAAGAATTTCTTTTGAAGTACCAATTAATCATTTTGCAGTTGAGGAATTGGAAAAATTAATGAAAAACGTGAGTGATGTGGCAACGCAACGTACCAATGCTAAGAGTAAATTCGGTGCACTAGAAATATCAGAAGACCGTGGAACATGGTCTATCAGCTCACAAACTCCAGTAAAAGATAAGTACTACTTCGAAGACCCTAATGCGAATAAAGATTATGAAGAATATGAGTCATCATTTGGTGTGGACAACTTTGTGGACAATACGCAGAAAATTGCGGACATTAAAGAGTCAGCTGAGAGATTTGCTGCTGACACAGCTCGTGGTATGGGAACGTTACTCACATCTTCTAAATATCAAGTAACATTTGTGGACTTTGTGCTAAGTGCAACTACGTTAACGTTGAAATACGAGTGGACGTTTGACCCACAATCTCCAAACGTTAGCTCATTGGATAAAAACATCGATAAAACATTTGGTGTGGACGGTACAACAGTGAATTTATCTGGAAATAAATTAGTAATTGTATTTCCAATGCCGAAGGAATTTCATATTCCAATTGATGTTAGAACATTGTACTTAGAAGTATTCGGAGGTGTTGACCCAAATGATAACGATGATTAAAAGTTGGATTTTATGGATTTGGACGTGGATTGTAGTATTTATATCTACGTTACCATGGAAGGAAATTTTCGGTGTTGCAGCAACATTATTCATTCTGTATGTGGCATATGAATTTTTCTTCGGTGATGATGGAATATTTTAATAATGAGGTGGATTAAATGAACGAGTTTGATGAACTTTTAAAGAGCGAAGAACCAGTTAAGAAAAAAGAAAATCTTAAGAAACAAAAACAACA
>CAJPNA010000071.1 GCA_905371865.1 uncultured Carnobacterium sp. | reverse complement strand
CCTTACTCCCGTTTTTGAAGCTTTGAAGGTGCAAGACTTCGGCTTGCACCGGTATCCCATTACAGCTTTTATGAAGATATCCGCTTTGATTCGAAGGAACGCAAGTTCTAAAAAATATCCATCCCCTATATTTTATAAAAAGCAGAATTATCCTTCTTAACCCACGTACCGCCATAAATCAAAACCTTCGGTTTTATATTTAAGCACAAAAAAGACTCGTATTGCTACGAGCCTTTAAAAAATTAGTCTTCAAGCGGACGAGAGAAGTTTGCAATCTCACGTTGTACTAACTCTAGGTATGCTTCTACAGTCATTGATTTAGTTTCTTTAGAACCATAACGACGAACAGCTACCGTACCTTCTTCAACCTCTTTGTCCCCAATTACTAATTGATAAGGAACCTTTTGAGTTTGAGAAGCACGAATCTTGTACCCCATTTTTTCATTACGGTCATCAAGTTCCACACGCATTCCTAGGCGAGCCATTTTTTCTTTTAACTCACGTGCAGCATCATAATGATGTTCCACACTTACAGGAATGATTGTTGCTTGAACTGGAGCTAACCATGTTGGGAACGCTCCTTTATATTCTTCGATTAAGTACGCTACGAAACGTTCTGCAGTTGAAACAACCCCACGATGGATAACCACTGGACGGTGAGTGTTATCTCCATCTTCCCCAACATAGGTTAAGTCGAAGCGTTCTGGTAATAGGAAGTCTAATTGGATTGTAGACATTGTTTCTTCTAATCCCATTGCTGTACGGAATTGAATATCTAATTTAGGACCGTAGAATGCTGCTTCACCGATAGCTTCGAAGTATTCTAATCCCATTTCATCCATTGCTTCTTTTAACATTGTTTCTGCTTTGTTCCACATTTCATCATCATCGAAGTATTTATGTTTATCTTCAGGATCACGATAGCTTAAACGGAAGCGGTAGTCTTTAACGTTGAAGTCACTATATACTTCGCGGATTAAGTCTAAGATACGTTTGAATTCGTCTTTAATTTGGTCTGGACGAACGAATGTATGTCCATCGTTAAGAGTCATTTCACGTACACGTTGTAAACCGGATAGTGCACCTGATTTTTCATAACGGTGCATCATTCCTAATTCAGCAATACGAATTGGTAATTCACGGTAGCTGTGGATATGGTTTTTATAAACCATCATGTGGTGAGGACAGTTCATTGGGCGTAATACTAATAATTCGCCATCACCCATGTCCATTGGTGGGAACATATCTTCTTGATAGTGAGCCCAGTGGCCTGAAGTTTTGTAAAGACCTACATCAGCCATAACTGGAGTGTACACGTGTTGGTATC
This sequence comes from uncultured Carnobacterium sp., assembly GCA_905371865.1. GTDB lineage: Bacteria > Bacillota > Bacilli > Lactobacillales > Aerococcaceae > Granulicatella. The sequence continues at coordinate 5,457 of CAJPNA010000071.1, read as the reverse complement.
CAAGGCTGATTTCTTTATCCACAATGTAACGTTCGATTGTACGACGGATTGTAGCCCCTTTTGGTAACCAGAATGGTAATCCTGAACCAACTTCTTGGCTAATCATAAATAAGTCTAATTCTTTCCCTAGTTTACGGTGGTCACGTTCTTTGGCTTCTTCACGCATCTTCAAGAATTCTTTTAAGTCTGCTTTATCGAAGAATGCTGTACCGTAAACACGTTGCATCATCTTGTTGTTAGAGTCACCTCTCCAGTAAGCTCCTGCAAGTGATAATAATTTGAAGACTTGGATACGTCCTGTTGAAGGAACGTGGATACCACGACATAAGTCAACGAAGTCTTCTTGTTGGTAAACAGTGATTGTTTCGTCTTCAGGTAAACCATTAATTAACTCTACTTTATAAGGGTCATTTGCAAAGATTTCTAATGCTTCCTTACGGCTTACTTCACGACGAACGATTGGGTAGTTTTCTTTAACGATTTTCATCATTTCTGCTTCCACTTCTGGAAGAGCATCTTCTGTTAATTGATTTGGCATATCAGTATCGTAGTAGAATCCTGTTTCAATCGCTGGTCCTACCCCAAAGTGAATTCCTGGGTATAAACGAGTTAATGCATGTGCTAATAAGTGTGCTGTTGAGTGACGTAAGATTCCTAATGCATCTTCATGATCTGGTGTAACGATTTCGATAGAAGCATCTTCTTCAATAGAACGGTCAAAGTCTACTAATTCTCCGTTCACTTTACCTGCTAATGCTTTTTTCGCTAAACTTTTACTAATACTTTCGGCAACTTCTTTTACTGTAATTCCTTTTGGAAACTCCTTAACGGCACCATCTGGAAAAGTAATTCTAATCATTGACATTTTCTTCCTTCTTTCCTTTTGAAAAATTTAAACCAAACAAAAAATCCCATAGTCTACTACTGCAAACTATGGGACGTCATTCTCTACGTGGTTCCACCCAAATTCATTTGTCTCTCATTGACAAATCTTAAACGGACTAACGCTCCGATACGCCTTACTCTACTGATTTCAAGCAAGGATTCAAAAGTGGTAAAACTATTCCGGATAAAGTGTTGCACCAACCCACTTTTCTCTAAAATGTAACCAAGAGATAGTTTCTTGTCTTTTTCATCATTTTCAAAATATTTAGTTCATTAGTATTTAACCACTAATCTATTTTATTTTCAAGCATTTTAATTAAGATGGATTTCTGTGATTAATACCATCTACAAAAAATTCTTTTGCTAAGAAACGAATACGTTCGATCAGACGTTTTGCTTTTAGAAGTTCTTGGTCTCCTTTGTTTGAATGAGCAAAATGCACTTCTAACTCATCCATCGTGAAGTTCGATGTGAAGAACGTTGGTAATTCTTGCAACATACGGTGCTGTAAAATCACCATCAATACTTCATCTCTAAACCATGCACTATTCATTTCGGCACCAATATCATCTAGAACTAAAATAGGTGTGTTTTTAATCGTCATTAGTTTTGATTCAACCGAATTTGTCGCAATCGCCTGTTTGATTTCTGAACTATAAGTTGGAACATTGACTAAAGTCGTCTCAATCCCATGTTCAGACAACTCATTCGCTAATGCCCCCATCATATAAGTCTTTCCAACTCCAAAAGGCCCTGCTAAGTATAAACCTTTTTGATATTCAGCACCCTCTGGTTTGTATCCTTCGATGAATTTCAATAATTCCCCAATGACATCTTGTCGTTCTGGCGTAAGCGCCGTATCTGAGAAACGTGCCTCGGCAATATTCTTCGGCATATTAATCGAATGAATCAATCGTCTACGTTTGCGTTCTCTTTCCTGGCGAATCGCTTCTTCAGTCCGACTATAATTTACTAAAATAAAGCCATTATGTACTTCAAGTGATGGTTCTAATCCTGGAGCCTTTACAACTTGATGATTTTTTCTGGCATCTCTTTCCATAATGAATTCTAACAACGCAGAGGTTCCTTTACGAACGGCTTGCGAATCTAATTCACTTTTATGACGCTCTAAAAAAGATTTGACATCTTCATCAGAATAAATTTTTTCCTCGATGGCTTTTAAATTAGGAATCTTTTGATCCGCCTCTCTTTGATTTAATAATCCTTTAAAACCTTCCATTGTGGTCACCTCCATTATTGTTGTTCTTTTTGTTGACTTGTTTTTAATTTTGCAATTTGATCGGCCAAATGATTTGAAACTTGTTCTGGTTGGCTCTTACTTGGTGTAGGCGTTTGGTTTTCCTTCGTCTTGGACTCTTTCGCCCACTCTGGTAATTGCTCTTGATAACCACTATTTTTTCTGTAGTTATTCTTACCCGCATTATGCAATTGCTGTTTCCGTTTAACCTCTCTTTGTAAATCACGGTTCCTTACAGCATCTATGGCCTCTTTAGCGCTTTGAATCCCTTTGGTCGCCCAGTCGTTAGCAATCGCATCTACAAAGTTCCTTGCTAGCGTCGCATGATCCAACTGAACTAGCGTATAGTGGAATAAAATATTCAACACTTCATTTGGAAGTCCACTCACGGAGACTAAATCAAAAATTAATTGTCTCTCCGATTTAGAAACATACCCTTTTTTCTGCGTCTTTATACTGAAGACAAAATCAATGGGTGGCAATTCTTTTGCTGCTTGAATTAACATCCCGATTGCGTCATCTTCTACAGAAGAGACTTCTTCAGACGTTTCAGATTTTTCTTTCATTTCTTCTGTGACAGAATGATCTTTCTTCTCTCTCATTAGATTCACCTTATTTTGGGCGGCTTCTTGACCTAATTTCAGTAAGAATTCTTCATCAATCACTTTAGTCGATAAATCTGAAGCAATCACTAGGAATTGAGCGATTTCTGATTCTGAAAAACCGTACGCTTTATACAATACATCAACGATTCTTTTGACTTCCTTCGTTAAAGAATCCAAATCAACAAATTCCGTCTTCAACAATCCTTCAATCAAGTCCCAATCGACTTCAGATGGAAATTCCATTGGCGATTGTTGTTTTATATCCATCACCATTCTTTTTTCTTGAGAGAGATTTCTGGTATATGACTCCATATTGTACGGAAGTCGGTATACTTCTTCAAATTGAGCGCTTGTTGAATCTCCTAAATCTCCTACGTTAGCAGCTAAAAATCTCTGCTTCAACTTTTCAAACCGATGATTTCCCACCTGATTCAATAATAAAGTGGACAGAAGCGCATCCTTAAAAAAGAGTCTTGGAGAAGTTGGCGCTAGCAATTCCATCGTATACGTTTGAGGACGAGAAGCAGTAGGTTCCTTATGATATGTCTTCAACAGTCCTATGCCTTCTAGTCTAGATTTAGCTAAATGAAAGTCTGGCATCCCTAAATTTGTCATGGACAGTAATTCAGAAATTGAAAATACCTCACTCTGATACGCAGATGGAGATAATTCACCGTATAAAGTAGCATACAAAAGTGTGGCTTCTTTTCCAATAAACGGAGCATATAATTGCATTAAAAATTGTATTTCTCTTTCAGTAATCCAAACTGGTTGAATGACTAAAACTCCGTCCATTGGTTTATATTTGGACCACGGAAATTCTTTTGACTGCATTCCTTCAATTCCTTTCTTTAATCTTTATTGTCCATTTCAAAAGACATGCGTTCTAATTCTTTTAAGAACATTTTTCGGTCTGTAAACTGACGGTACACACTGGCAAAACGAATATAAGCAATATCGTCAATTTTAGATAAATGATCCATGACCATTTCCCCAATTAAAGTGCTGGATACTTCATTTTCCCCTTCTTGGTTAATCGAACGTTCAATTTCATTAACAATGGTTTCTAACTGTCCCAATGATACAGGACGTTTTTCAGCTGAACGAACTAATCCATTTAATAATTTTTCACGACTAAATTCTTCACGATTGCCATTTCTTTTGATGACGAGTAATGGTGCTTTTTCTAAACGTTCAAAAGTCGTAAAGCGGTAGCCACATTCTTCACACTCTCTTCTTCTACGAATCGAACGTCCATCATCTGCTGGACGACTATCTACTACACGAGAACCATTATTTTTACATTTTGGACATTGCATAAAAAACACCTCTCCTTATTGTGCTTATTCGATTAATTATATCATTTTTGTCGAAAATTTTCGAGTAGCCACTGATGAACTCTAGCTTCTAATTCTTCAATGGACCCTTCATTAGTCCAAACGATATCCGCCTTTTGAACCTTTTCTTCTAAAGACATTTGAGAGGCGATTCTCTTTAGAGCTTCCTCTTTAGATAATCCATTGCGATTTTTTAGGCGTTGAATCTGAGTTTCCACTGAAACAGCCACTACGATTATGTCATCACAGAGTGTCTCATAATGCATCTCAAATAACAGCGGGATATCTAGAATAATGAGCGGGTGGTTTTGTTTTTTTGCCTCTTGTATTTGAAGTTCAATTTCCGTTCTAATCAGAGGTTGAAGCAAGTTGTTGACCTCCTTCAAAACAGAAGCATCACTGAACATTTTTCTGCCTAATTGCGTTCTGTCTAATGAACCATCGTCTAGTAAAATAGAGTTCCCGAATCGTTTTGTAAGAGATATCAGTCCTACTGAATCTTTTTCAACAACCTTTCTTGCGACGACATCTGCATCGATAATCGGAACGCCAACTTTTTTAAATATATTCGAAACGGTTGATTTCCCACTAGCAATCCCACCTGTTAATCCGATTACTCTCATCTTTTTCCTCCAATTGTGCTTGTAAAACCTATGTTAGTTCAAAACGGCCATTGTCGCAAGTTCTTTTCACGTCAAAACTTGAAAAGATACAAAAAACCGCACCCTCGCTTGGAGAATGCGGTATGTCTATTATAGACGTTCGTTTAATTCTTTTGCTAAGTCTTCGAATCCTGGTTTTCCAAGTAAAGCAAACATGTTTTTCTTGTATGCTTCTACCCCTGGTTGGTCAAATGGATTAACACCATTTAAGTAACCTGAAAGACCTACTGCGATTTCGAAGAAGTAGATTAAGTGTCCTAATGTGTAAGCTGACATATCAGGAATGTTCACTACAAAGTTTGGAACTTGACCATCTGTATGAGCAAGTAATGTTCCTTGGAAAGCTTTTGTATTTACAAAGTCCATTGTTTTACCTTGTAAGTATCCTAATCCATCTAAATCTTCTTCTGTTTCAGGAATTGTTACTTCTTCATTTGGTTTGCCCACTTTGATAACCGTTTCGAAGATGTTACGACGACCTTCTTGGATGTATTGTCCTAGTGAGTGTAAATCCGTTGAGAAGTTTGCGCTTGAAGGATAAATTCCTTTGAAGTCTTTCCCTTCTGATTCACCAAATAATTGTTTCCACCATTCAGAGAAGTATTGTAATGTTGGTTCGTAGTTAATGAGTAACTCAGTCACTTTTCCTTTACGGTATAACACATTACGTGCTACAGCGTATTGGTAAGCTTCGTTTTCTTTTAAGTTTG
>CAJPNA010000070.1 GCA_905371865.1 uncultured Carnobacterium sp. | reverse complement strand
GATTGTATTGTTGCGCTAGTTTTTTCCCTTTAATGGATAAGTCTCTTAGCCCTTCTGTGAGAGACGGAATATATAAGTCTCCTGTGAGCATGCGTTCTTTCATGGTTTTCATTCTGTTTCCTTCGCTTCCACATACGCCTTTGCCTGAACCATTCGTTTTTCGAGTTCTAACAAGTCAATAAAGCGTGCTTGGCGCGCGAATTCTTTCTCCCCAACCATCAAGAGAACTGCCGGTACGGTTAACACTTCATAGTGGCTGGCCACTTCTGGATGAAGAGTGGCATCAATTTCTTCTACTGGAATCTTATACTCTTTGGCAAGTTCCTTTACTCGTGGTTTAATCGCATGACACACCCCACATGTTTGCATGGATATATATATGATTTTTACAGTTTCCATTTTCTCACCTCACTTCTATCATACCCGATAGTCTATGAATTCTTGCAAACTTTGCTCACGGCTCAATTTTTAGTAGAAAACACTTAACAAACCGCGTCTTGATTGTGTATAATGGAAGAGTTAAGTCCAGATGAAAATCAGAAAGTGAGTGAAACAATGGGACGTAAATGGGCAAATATTGTCGAAAAGAAAACAAAATTAGATGCAAATAACAGTAAAATCTACGCTAAATTCGGGATTGAAATCTATGTAGCTGCAAAACAAGGGGAACCAGATCCTCATTCAAACCAAAAATTAAAATTCGTTATTGACCGTGCGAAAACTTATAATGTACCACGTCATATCATCGAACGTGCGATTGAAAAAGCAAAAGGTGGCGGAGATGGCGACTACCAAGAACTCCGTTACGAAGGTTTCGGACCAAACGGCTCTATGATTATCGTAGATGCCTTAACAAATAACGTAAACCGTACAGCAGCTGACGTACGTGCCGCTTACAGCAAAAACGGCGGGAACATGGGTGCGCCAGGTTCTGTAACATACTTATTTGACCACACAGCCATTTTCGGTATCGCAAACAAAGATGCTGACGAATTATTAGAACAATTAATGGAAGCAGAAGTGGATGTACGTGACGTTGTCCAAGAAGACGACCAAGCGATTGTTTATGCTGAACCAAACGACTTCCACACGGTTCGTAAAGCATTAGAAGACTTAGGAATCACTGAATTCACAGTGAGCGACATCGAAATGATTCCTCAATCAGAAGTGACACTAGAAGGGGACGACTTACGTTTATTCGAACGTATGATTAACGCTCTAGAAGACAACGAAGACGTTCAAAAAGTGTACCACAACGTAAACTTAGAAGACTAATCGTCAAAAAGCAAAATGTAACATATAAGTTACATTTTGCTTTTTTCGTTTTCTTTCAATTTGAGCGCCAAGTTCCATCAGCTTTTTATCTCGCAGAGCTCCTCACTCTGGAAGCTCCCCTTTAACTTTTCATCAAAACGGACAAAACAGAACACGAAAAGCTCCATGGATTCTATAGTAGGAACAATAGCGAGTGCATTCAACGTGAATTACTGCCGCTAAGGAATTAATTCCCTAGCGGCAGTTTGAAGCTTGAAAGGAATTGAGACGTAAGGCTCAATCCGGTGCAGCTATTGTCACTACTATGAAGATATCCATAGGAGCTTATAGTGTCCTGTTTTTTGTCCGTCCTATTTATTTTGCACGTATTGTTCTAAGCGGTAGCTTCCTGCTGTGAGGAAGACACCTGCCATCGCAAGAATAACCCAGACTGCTGGGAAGATGGTTTGAAGGTCAATCGCCTTGTACAACCAGTAAATTGGGCTGATATAAGATACAATACTGAACCAACTTCCTCCTATCAAATCTCCAAGCGCCGCTGGCATCCCAAGTCCCGCCATTATCACTACAAACAAAATTCCAAATGTCGTTGCATGTCCAGGCATTTTGAAAATTCTAAAGAAGAATAAGTTTAGGCAGAGACTGTAAATAATCGTTACAGCTAATAGACTCGTGAACACACCCCAGTTTATTTCTGGAACCAAACCAGAAAGGTGCATTAATGCCATGAGTGCCATATTTGCGGCAAAGATAAAGACAAAGTATGCCAATAAGAACGAGAGCATGATTTCCATATTCGAACGTGGAGATACAACCGAGCGTTTCAATACATAACTCTTCTTAAAGTTAATCCAGTCGGAAGAAATCACTGCCGCATTCATGATGACATAAAGCAGAAGCATAAGCATTACGACTCCGGTTGCTACACTCGTCTTTGTTTCTTCCCTTGTAACTACCATTTGATTGTCATCCACAGATAACGTCTCTTCTTTTGTCAACACGCCTACTTCTTGCAGTTTCGCGTTTAGCATGACTTCTTTTAGCACCTTCGTCAATTGTGCATCAAGCAGAAAATCTCTCGTTCCGCGCTGCGTATTCCAGATGCGAATCGTCGGCACTTGGCCTTCTTTCGCCTTCTGTAAATAATTGGCTGGCACTTGGTAAATGACCGTCATTTCTCCTTTTTTCAAAGCCTCTTTGGCACTGTCTAAGTCGAAATACACATTTTCTTCTCGAATATACGGCGCAATCAATTCTTGGTATTCATCATTTCCCTCTTCAAACACAAAGGCAACGGTTTTTGCGACCGTACTTGGCACTTTAGTATCCACCGCTCCTTGCGACGCAATCATGATTCCGTTGACTAAAGCTGGCATTCCAATCATCATAAAGAGAATCATCGGCATCTTCAATAATCGTTTCAAATGAAAGATGGTCATTCTGATAAGATTCATTGATGTGCCTCCTTTCTCTTCAATGACCAGTTAAAGACTAGCCCTAGGATTAAAATAATAGGGGAAGCAACGGTCACCATCCCTCTCATCGATATCCCATTCATTATCTCGACAAATGGTGTATACATAAATTTTTGAAGTGGATTTCCGCTGAGGAAACTAAAGGTTGAACTAATACGGTCGAGTGGAATCATCCCTGATAAGAACATATAGATTAAGTTTATAGAAGTCGAAAATGCTGGTAAATTCTTCTCGGTAACAAAATTGCCGATTAAATTTCCAAGTGCATTAAAGACTAAACTATAGAAAACGACGAGAACAATAATGCTACCGAAGTTCCCCCCAAAAGTCGTTGGATCAAGAATCTTCCACAGGCCAATATACACGAATGACAATAGAGTCGTCATCATCATATTCACGGCTAAATCGAGTCTGTCTTTTTCTGAAATGCTAAACGGCAATACGTCCAAGCGTTTACGAAGTCCTCTCAGTTCCTTTTGTACTCCAAAACGCATCGCAGTTTCAAGGAACATGATAAATAGAAATCCCAAACCTGTAATCGCGTAGTGTTGGTTCGCAGTCACTTGTGACTCTGCTTCCACCTGTTCCGTCTCAAAAGCTCCCGTTGCAATCTCCTGTTGTAAGGATACAAGCATCTCCGTTACTTGTTCTGGCGTAATCGATGCATTTTGACTTTCCGCTACTGCATTCATCACGGAACTTGCTTCTAACAGTTCTGAAGTGATTGTTTGAAAGAGTGATTGATACACCGCAAATGACGTATTCGATGTTCTCCCTGATTTCTCAAGGGTAATCGGAGTTGCTTGCGAACGCGTTTGAATCGACTCTGTGAAATCCGAAGGAATCGTCGCAATGACTTTGGCGTTTTCTTTCACACTTGTCAGCGCAATTTGTTTTTCCTCAGTAAGCTTCTCAAACAATGCAACAACTTGTTCTCCGTAAGCGCCTTTGTCTTGATTATCGATATAAATCTTCGTTTCTATCGTTAAATTAGATGGATTGAAGGCACCCTTTGTGGAAAACGCCAAGAAAAGCATTAAAAGAAATGGCATTAAGACCAGCATCAACAGCGCTGGAATGGACTTCAGAGAGGATATTAAATTGGCTTTAATATAACGAATGTATCTCATAAGTCCTCCTTAATCACGAAGCGTCTTTCCTGTTAATTGTAAGAACGCCTCTTCTAATGTCGTTTCTTTTACGTTGACGGATTTAATCACGAGTTGTGCCTGTTCGACTTGCTCAATCAATTTCATCATTGAGAAAATCGTTTGGTCAATCGTGAGGGCTATGTCTTGGCCATCGACAGTTATAAATTGAATGCCGTTTTCGCTATTCTTCAACACTTCGTCAAATCCAGCAGGCACGCGGTCCAATTTGAGGGCTACCGTTTGTGTATGCCCCACGAGTTTTTTCACTTCTTCTTTTGTGCCATACGCCACTTCTTCTCCTAAATCGAGAATGAAGACGCGTTTACACAAGGTTTCGATTTCCTCCATATAATGAGAAGTATAAAGAATCGTTGTCCCTTGTTCAGCCAGCGACTGAATATAGTCGAAGATGTGTTGACGCGACTGCGCATCAACCCCAACAGTTGGTTCATCCAAAATCAAAATCGAAGGGTTATGCAACATCGCAACAGCAATATTCAAGCGACGTTTCATCCCGCCAGAGTAGTTTTTCACTTTTTCTTTCTTCTTATCGGTAAGACCTGCCACTTCTAATAACTTCTCAATTTGGTTCTTTAACTCTGCTCCCGCTAAGCCATAGAGTCCTCCGAAGTATTCTAAGTTATCGACTGCATTCAATTCCTCAAGCAGCGCGATATCTTGTGGCACTAAGCCTAATTGTTTTCGAATTTCTACTTTGTCTGTTTTAATCGACTTTCCATTAATGAAAATCTCACCGCTATCCATCGATTGAATCCCTGTCAGAATATCAATCAATGTACTTTTCCCGGCTCCATTAGGTCCAAGTAATCCAAAAAGTTCCCCTTCCATAATTTCAAAGGAAACATTTTGTAGGACTTTTTGTCGTCCGTAAGATTTGGTTACGTCTTTAATTTCAATCATATGTACACCTCTTTATCGAATAAATGAAAGAATGGCTGTTAATAAACAAAGAACAATCGCTACAATTGCTTCCTCTTTTAAATCTTTAGGGGTCTTCTTGGATTCGTTCATTTGTTTACCCTCCTACTTGTTTGTACCCTTATCATAGCAAACACCCATCGGAGTCTATAGTCCAAAACGTCATCACATACCGTGACGAAAGTCATGTTTTTATAAAAAATGCCCCGACTCTTTCAGATGCTATACTCCTTAGCGTTTTGTCTGAAAGAATCGGAGCAGTCTTAATTATTGTTTGAGTTTATTTTCGTACGCAAAAATTACAAGCTGCGTGCGGTCACGAAGTTCTAATTTCGATAAAATCGTACTAATATTATTTTTTACGGTTCCTTCTGATAGGAATAGGGTTTGTGCGATTTCCTTATTGCTTAAGCCTTGCGCCACTTGTTGAATGAGTTCCACTTCACGCGGTGTAAGTCCCCATTTCTCCGCATCAAAGGTTGCAGGCTTCTCAACGGTTGTATTCGTTAGTAGCGCTTCTGAAATCACCGTATCCATCACGACTTTCCCAGACAGAGCGACTTTAATCCCGTCAAGAATCGCCTCTGGACTACTGTCTTTTAATAAATACCCCGAAGCACCATTTTGCACGGCTTCGACGATATATTCGGTATCTTGGAAGGTCGTCACAATCAGCACCTTCACCTCTGGAAAAGCTTCTTTAATCAGCTTCGTCCCTTCGATTCCGTTACTCTCAGGCATGCGAATATCCATCAAGACCACATCTGGTTTATCCTCCTTACAGGCTTCAAAGGCAGCACGTCCACTCTCTGCTAAGGCGAGGACTTCGACATTACCGCTCGCTTCAAGCATGATTTTTAAACCTGTACGAATCAACATTTCATCGTCGGCAATAATAAGTTTGATTGGGTTTGTCATGGTTCTCCTCGTTTCTATTGTTTTTCTGTATTCGGTAGGATCATTTGCACGGTCACGCCAGGATTGGACGCCTCCAGTGTCACAGACCCGCCTTCTCCTCTCAGGCGTTCTTGGAGTGATTTAAGTCCTCCTTTTGGAGCTAAATCGACCGCGCCTGTTCCGTTATCCTTAATCGTTACGACTAATTGCGATGGATTATACATCAGTAGCACGGTAATGCGTGTGGCTTGGCCATGTCGCATCGCATTTGTAATCGCCTCTTGCACCCCACGGAAGATGCTGAGCTCTGCCTCACTCGATAGCGTGAAGATCGGCTCATTTTTTCTAAATTGAATATCGACCCCGCTGTTGACTTGTACTTCGTGGAAAAATTCTTCCAGCGCAATATCCAACTGCTTCTTATCCATTTGTTCTGGCTTCAAGTCATGAACAATTTTACGCACTTCTTGCAATCCTTCAACGGCAAAATCACGCAGTCCTTCGCTCATTTGTTGAATCGGCGAATTTTGTTGCTTGGCCAGTTGTGAAATCGCACCTAGCTGAATAATAATCGTGGACAGACTGTGTCCCACAGAATCGTGAATCTCACGAGAAATTCGGTTTCGCTCTTGTAGCGTGAAGATTTCCTTCATTGTCCCCATTTTATATTGGGCTTGTTGCAAGTCATAGCGTTGCTCGCTGAGTTTTTGCTCAGCTTTTTCCAGCTCTTCTTGCAGTACTCTCCGCTCTTCCAAAATATGATTTCCATAAGAGAAGAATAAAAGGAAGAACAAGGTCATTACAACTTGAATGCTATCGCCTTTTTGAACGGCTGGAATGATAACGACCGCCCCTAATATGAATTGTAGAATCAATGCATTTCTAAAGGAGAAACGTAAACTCACCTCGAAACAGAGAAGAAGAATCAGGCCTGTAAAAATGGTGTTGAAATACAAACAGAGAAGGACGACCGCGATGCCTTCAATCAGAATATACCACTGATATTTCAATGAATAATAGCCAACTTGCACAAGCGTGATATAACCAAAGAAGAAGGCGATGTCTCCTGCGTTCATATTCGGTAGTTGTGACCATTCAAAAAGCGCAAAAAGAATGAAACCATACCGAATAATGAATCGTACCCATTGATCGACTTTCATGATTTCACCCCTTTGTCATTAC
>CAJPNA010000069.1 GCA_905371865.1 uncultured Carnobacterium sp. | reverse complement strand
GTATTATCATCAATATTATTACTTAGAGAATGTAAATCATCACTGAATGATGCTATTTTACTTTCTATCTCGTCTATACGTTTAGATAACTTATCTGAATCATTATTAAAAGAAATATTAGAAACTGCATTGGAAAGATTATCGACTCTTTGCGTGAGTGTAACAATATAAATACTTTGTGCAATAATAGCAATAATCAATACTATAAATAAGGCTATCTGTTTCTTATTCATTTTATTTCCCCTCGCGTTTCTTTAACCCCTCAATTAAATTAACTACAAAATCAATATCATCTTTTGACATGTCTTCAGCTGCATCAAACAACAATCGCATGTCTGGATTATCCTTTAATCTATTGGCGTATTCCGCTACTTCAGGATCTATGTAATACGAATCATTTACATCTGACTTATCTTCAATTAAATCTGATTTTTCAACACCAAAGTAATGAGCCAACTGTTCAATTTTGTTCATTCTAGGCATCTTAGTTCCGTTAACCCATGTTGAAACAGTTGATTTGTTTAATTTCAAATCAGCTACTAAATCCGCTTGTGTCTTTTTGTTTGCTGCTAATAAATTGCTAAGGTTTTGAGCAAACACTCTCTTGTAATTAGAATCCATAATAAGCTCCTATTCTCCTCTCCTGCGTATCTATATATTAATACTTAAAGTAGTAAAATACAATACTATTTTATAAAAAAGTTTACTTTTAGTATTGACATTCTACTTTTAGTAAACTATACTAATAATCAAAGGAAGGAGGGATAAATTGAAGCGATTAAAAATTTCTTTAAAAGCGGCGAGAGTCAACGCAAACCTCTCGCAAGAAGAAGTAGCAAGGAAAATGAAGAAATCCAAGGTTACAATCAATAACTGGGAGAATGGAAAAACAGAAATCGATTATGGAAATTTGAATGAATTATGTCGATTATATTCCGTCACTATGGATGATATTCTTTTGCCTTATTAGTCTACTTTAAGTAGAAAAAAGGAGATGAAACATGCTAGTACAAAACAAACAAGATTTATCTATAGCCAATAAGGTCTATGGAAACACATCAACTGCATTTGGTTGGGCAGGTCGCAACGCTAAGTATGCTGAATACTGGCGAAAGATCATTAAAGATTATTTCGCAAAACGGCATACAAACAAACTTTATAAGAAATCTATCCACGGCAAAATCAGAGAATGTCGTGAAGCAGATAGAATGGCAAAAATGGAGGCGCATTATGCAAGAAATTAAAAAATGTTTAAAAAATTATATTTTGTACATTATGGAAACAGGAGCTACACCACCGCAGATACTTCCAGAGTTAATCAGACAGTATGAAGTACTAGATGAAAAATATCCGGATTCTAAACAATCAACAGAATCCGCAAGTTTTGAACAGACTTTTGAAGACCAACTACGAGGACCTATTAAAGTGATTACTGCACTTTTAAAAAATAAAGCAACTAGGGATGGAAATTATCGTGAAGTAATTATTCGTGATAATGAAGCATTCCTTAGCGAACGTAATGCACGGCATCCTTTAGTAAGTAGTCATACAAAAGTTATTTATGAAGATGAAAAATAATGGAACCTATTGTTTACACAATAAAGGATGTTGCCGAACTGCTCCAATGCAGCGAAAGTAGCGTCAACAATCTTAGGGAACGTGGCATTCTACGTGAAGCAAAAGGACTTCCGGGCGTCCGCTTTAATAAAAAAGAAGTCGAGGCGCTAGTAGGGATTGTAGACGAATACAGTCCACTACAATACAGGAAGTTAGAAAAGGAGCGTAATAACTTACTTAAAGAAAACGAAAAACTTAAAAATACTATAAGAAAAATAACCAGTGAATTACTGGTTATAGCAGGAGAGGAGTTGAAGTTATGATTACTGCTTTAAAATGGGCAGCTTTCATATGGATTATTGGATCCATGGGAAGCCTAGAAATCGATAGAATTGGGTTTGTTCAATTCTTATTACAATTCATTACAGGCGGACTCGTTTGGGTGTGCGCCAATGTATATGAAAAAGAAAACGCCCGCTAACCGGCAAGCTAAACGGGCGTAGGCAAATTATACCTAAGTTAATTATACCACGGAGAAGAAAATGCAAAAAAAAAATTGAAATCATATTAACACCTAAAGAAAATAGCAACGGTTATAACATGGAATTTATTGTTAATAAAGATGAATTTAATGGTCGAGAAATAGAAGTTGCGGCGCTTTTGATTGCAGCTGCTCGTAATTTTGGGATTGAAAATCTTAATGCAATGCAATTTATAGCATTTTTAGAAGCTACAAAAGATATGTGTGAAGAACAAAAAGGGGTAGCTCTTTTAAATAACTTGTTTAATAAAGTTGAAGAGGAGAAAACAAATGGAAATTAATTTAACACCTGTTGTTAGTCAAAATGAACAAGTATTCAAGTGGAACAAAGATGAAATCAAATCTTACTTTGAAACACAATTAGAAAAATACAAAGGCCTTGTAGTAACAGAAGAAAACTATAAGGATATGGTAAGTGCTAAAAATGAAATCGTTAAATACAGAACAACACTTGATAAATTCTGTAAAGAGAAAAAACGTGAACTCAAAAGACCAATTGAGTTATTTGAGGAAGAAGTAAACGAAGTGTTGAAAGTTGTTTACGATGCAGAAAAACCACTTGCAGAACAAATCAAATACTTTGATGAAAAAGAGGCACAAGCAAAAACAGAAGCTATCAATAAGTTTATCGAAAAGATGGTTGAGAAATATGGAGTGCGTGAAGAATATGTAAATCAACTTCAACATGATAAACGCTGGTTAAATAAAACTGCAAAAATGAAAGACATTGAAACCTCGATTGAGGGAATGATGATTGAAATTTCAAAACGCCAACAATCAGACGATGACTACAAACAAATCTTAGCAGAGAAAAAAGGCATGATTGAGTTTGTTGTAGATACTTGTAATCAACAATACGAACTAGCAACACCAATTACATTTGATGAATGTTGGGGTGCAGTAAAAGATATGCCACTAGATCAAGCTAGAGAATTAATCAATGCAAAATTTGCAGAGCGTAACGAAATGGAAGAGGCTGCACGAGCAAGTATCACAAATGAACCAATTGAAATAGTTGAAGTAGCAGAAACAAAAGTTGGATTAACAGTAACTGTTTATGACTTGACTAAAGAGGATGCAAAAGATTTAACTGATTTCTTAGAAATGCGTGGTTACAAGTACAAAGAGGTATAGATGGATAGTAGATATAATGCGGTAAAAACTGTACCGCAATCAGCGTTAAAAATAATTGACTTTGGGAAACTTAAAGGCAAGTATGATATTTCTCCACAATGGAGATGGGAAATATTAACCGAAGTTTATGGTATGTGTGGTGTTGGTTGGTACTTTGACATTGTAGATACGGAACAAGTATTGGTAGAAGCTACTGGCGAAACGATGCTTTATGTAAAAGTAAATCTATATATCAAAGATGGCGATGAGTGGAGTAAACCAATTCCGGGTTATGGTGGTGATTTCTTAATCTACAAAGATAAAAATGGTTACCACGGAAATGATGAGGCCTTCAAGATGGCGGTTACCGATGCATTAGGTACTGCAGCAAAAATGATTGGTGTAGGCGCTGATGTATATCGAGGTTTACAAGATACCAAAATCAATGCAGCGGCAGAAAAGGAAAAGAAAGAAAAAGAATTTGACCCTCACAATGCGTATGCAATCGTGCTAAAGATGGCAAGTGAACATGGGTTAAGTGAAGAACAAGTAGCACACCAATTAACAGAAATGTTTGGTGTTGGTGTGATTGATAACGTTACAAGAGACCAAATGTCTAAACTTTATGACTGGGTAAAAGGCTATGAAGTGGACAACAAGTAATATTGATATACTTCGTAGTCCGCTAGGTGTAATGGTAGTAATACCTGCACCACATGACAATGATCTAGCGAAATTAGATAAAGAAAAAGAATACGTGATTGAAATCAAAAAGAAATCAAAATCACGTAGTATGAACGCTAATGCATATTGCTGGGTTCTATGTCAAAAGATAGCGGAAGTCATGAGTAACCATTCGTATATGTCTAAGGAAGATGTATATAGAAAAGCAATCAAAGATTGCAGTCATTTCACATATGTTCCAGTCCGTGAAGATGCCATAGAAAGATACATTCAAATATGGCAATCACACGGCCTTGGCTGGATAGCCGAAGATGCTGGCGAGTGTAAAAGCATCAAATGTTATCACAACATCATGTGCTACCACGGATCATCAGTATACACAGTTGCAGAGATGCAAAGGCTTATTGATTGCTTGGTTGATGAGTGTAACCAACTCGGAATAAAACTTGATGATAGCGATTACATTCAATCGTTGGTTAAGGAGTGGGGGAATGAACAGGCGAAAAAGGAATGATGATAAACTCTATAAAATCACAAGGCCGCAAGCTATCGAACGAGATAGTATAGATGGCTATCCATGTTGTGTAATATGTGGCGCACCTGCTACTGAGGTACACCACATATTGCCTAGGGGTAGAGGCGGTACAAGCGAACTAAACAACCTAGTGTGTTTGTGTAGATATTGCCATGAGAACTTAGCACACGGAGTATTTGCAAAGGAAACCAAATTAAAGCTAGAAACTATCATTATGGAAAGGATGAAACGATATGAAGAGAATTGATGTTGTTGAACTATATGTTAAGAAACGCATTGAGAAATTAGAACAAACACAAGGTGAATACAAAGTAAATGCAAAAGAAATTACAGAGTTAAAGGATGTATTAGATGTGATTAATCAAACGCAACCTGCCTGCGTTGGTAAAAGTAATGATTAGCATATGAGCGAACCAAAACGATACTTTTGGTTGAAGTTGCACAAAGACTTCTTCCAAAGAAAAGAAATTAAACGATTGAGAAAGATTGCAGGTGGTGATACCTACACAATTATCTATCTCAAAATGTTACTACGTTCAATCATGAGTGATGGAAAACTTTACTTTGACGGACTTGAAGATGATTTTGCATCAGAGCTCGCATTAGATCTTGATGAAAAGGAAGAGAATGTACAAATCACGGTACAATACTTACTTAAAAGTGGACTACTTGAAATGTGTTCCGATGAAGAATACTACTTGCCTGATACAAAAGATAGTACTGGATGCGAAACTGCTGCGGCTAGCAGAATGCGTAAGTGCAGAGCAAAAAAAGAACAATTAGAGTGTAACAATGTTACACCAATGTTACAAAACGGTTACGGAGAGATAGAGAAAGAGTTAGAGATAGAGAAAGAGTTAGAGATAGAAAAAGATAGTAGTGCAAAAAGCACTACAACAAAACGCAAGCGTTTTGAAAAACCCTCTATCTCTGATATCCAACAATACTGTATCGAACGCAATAACAATGTAAATGCTGAACAATTTTTTGATTATTACGAAAGTAATGGTTGGAAAGTTGGTAAAAACTCCATGAAAGATTGGAAAGCAGCGGTTAGAACATGGGAGCGTAGCGAATACAGAAAACCTAATTCTAAAAGGAATAGCAAGGAAGATGCAATCAACGTAGTTAATAACTTGATGAATAAGTTGGGGGGTGTAGATATTGAACAACCAACAACAGACATTAAGAGCGCTATCGATGTTACAGATAGCGTGGTCTACTGATATGCCAGAGCAACGAATGATGTTGTATGTAACAAAGTTATCTGATGTAAACCCTGTTACCCTTGAACAAGCAATAAGCAATCTGATTGATAGATGTAAATTCTTACCAACGATTGCAGAAATTAGAGAGGAATGCTCCGCATTAAGTGCTTTTGTAAATGCACATGAAGAACTTCCTACTGCACAAGATGCATGGGAAAGGGTGTATCAAGTGGCACGATCATATGGCTACGATAAAGGGTTAGATAAACTAGATGGGTTAACGAAACAATGTGCTAAGGCAATATGGAAATCGTTTGACCCACAAAACGGCGATAACTTCAACGAGATGTCTTGCCGTTCGCAGTTCGTGAGGAACTATGAGTCGCAGGAAATAAGGGAACGTGAACGATTGCGGTTGTCTAATTCAATCAAAGACAATCACTTATTGTTAAAGGCAAGGGAAAAAGCAGAAAAGGAACGAGCGTTACTTAACGCTGGTCAGAAGAAAATTGAAATGACTTCGACTGGTAATTTGGTAGAAGTAGCGAAAGCACCAGTTGATGTTGCAAAAATAATCGAGGAAAGTGAAATATCTGATGAGGGGAAAGAGTTATTAAAACAAGCCATAGGGGGATAGATGAAAGAACGAATTAAAGAGTTTGAAACTAGCGTAAATGTATCGTTTAATGTAAGTTTCACAGTACTGGCTACGAATGAGGCACAAGCAAGAACAAAGATTGAAAACTTGCTAGAAATCATGAGAAATGAGGCAATAGTCGATTGCCACATTCATCCTAGCTATGATGTCTACATCGACGATACAGAGGCATCTTTAAACAAAATGTATTATTACTAAGGAGAATTATGAACACAGTACAGATTTTAGGAAATTTAGCACGTGATCCCGAAGTGCGTTATACACAAAGTGGCCGCGCGGTGGCAACTTTCACAGTAGCAGCAACGAACACCTATATTGACTCCACAACAAACGAAACGAAAGAACAAACCGCTTTCGTTAACTGTGTGGCTTGGGGCAAGTTAGGAGAAAGCGTGGGTAATTTGCGTAAAGGCAATAGAGCGTTCGTAGAGGGTAGACTTCAAACACGTAGCTACGAAACACAAGATGGGCAAAAACGATATGTAACCGAAGTTGTAGCTGGATTTGTAGGAACGTCATTGATGAATGATGATAACGCACCAAGCAATTTTGATAGTTTTGCAGATGATAAAAGCAACGATGAAAATGTTCCATTCTGAAAAAGGAAGTATAAAACATGAGTGTTGTAAGTATATATGCGGTTAATGC
>CAJPNA010000068.1 GCA_905371865.1 uncultured Carnobacterium sp. | reverse complement strand
GTAATAAAGGCTCATACGCAAGTTTTTGCACGATGACGATGACGGCTGAGCATAATGCCCCAAAGAACCAGAATCCCCCACCAATTGCAAGTCCAATCCCTGAAGTTGCCCAAATTCCAGAGGCTGTAGTCAAACCACTTACGCGTTTATCACGCATGAAAATGATTCCCCCTCCAATAAAGCTGATCCCGCTGACCACTTGCGCAGCTACACGAGCCGTATCATAGTTTGGAGTATCTAAAAAAGCTTCTTTTGAAATAATCATCATCAAACAAGAAGTTAACGCCACAATCATGTGCGTTTTCACACCCGCTTGTTTATTTCTAGAGGTACGCTCATAACCAATCGCTAATCCACATGCGCATGATATAAAAATAGCCAAAAAATGACGTAATTCCATCCATCCATTGAATGGTTGCAATATATTTATGGCATGTAAATCCATGGTTTCTCCTCCTTTAATTCTTTTTAAAAAGTACTACATATCATACCCCTTTCTGCAATGGAAGTCAACAGAAAACGCATACATTTTTAGAACAAAAAACTAGGCTCCCTCAATTGAGAGAACCTAGTTTTAGATTCATTTTATAAATCTGTGTTTTCTTCTTTAATGAACTTCTCTTCTAAAATCGTAAACATTTCTTTAGCGTCTTCTTTTCTTGTTGAATCCATCAACGCTTCCACTTGTACTAAGACATGTTTGTTCCCAAATTGAATCGCGATTTTGTCGCCAACTTTTACGTCCGTTGAAGATTTCGCCACTTTATCATTAATAAACACACGTCCCTTGTCAGCTACTTCTTTAGCCACTGTACGACGTTTAATTAATCGGGATACTTTTAAAAACTTATCGAGTCTCATCATTTTCCTCTTTTCTATTAAATTTTCTAAGCAAGGTTTTTCCTTTAGGGATTAGAACCCATTCGCGTTTTGTAAATAAATTCCATTTCATCGTTCCAGCCAAGAAGAGGGCTACCCCGACGAAGGCATAGAACAATGAAAATACAAAAGCCATCGTTCTAGAATCTTGAAGTCCTGCAAAGTACCACGTACCGTAGGATAATATCGACACGATAACGGTCATTCCCATCGCAATTCCAGTAAGAAGCTGTATGAAATTTCCTTCATGCAACACACTTATAAAAATGTCTTTTGCAAAAGCCATCATCACGCTCATCATGACACATAATCCAAGCGCCGTCGCAAGGCTGGCACCAAGTGTTCCAAACATCGCTACGAATAAATAATTCGTACCAGCTTTCACTACGAGTCCTGCTACGAGTGCCAGAAGCGTCTTTGGATATTGATGCTGGCTTTGGAAAATGCCGTGCAACGACATAATGACTGACGCAAAGAAAATACTTGTAACATAGACAAGCAGTACTGACTGCCCCTTCGCATCTCCAAAGAGTGCGGTATTTAACCACGGCAAGATGGCAATCATCCCCATCGTAGCAACAAGTGAGAATGTCATCGTCATTCGAAGAAGAGACGCGGATAATCTCTTAAACTCTAAGTCGTGGCCTTTCTTGAAGGCACGCGATAACATCGGCATATAGCTCGACGAAAATCCTACTCCAACTACCATTCCTAATTGAACAAGCGGTTGTCCACGGTCGTAAATTCCTTTAAGGTCTTTCGCCACTTCAGGAAGCATTCCTTGGTCTGTTAACACATTGTACACAGAGAATGAATCCACCAATTGAAACAAGACTAAAATAGAACTAAGGAGACAGATGGTCCCCCCTTCAAAGGCAAAGCGTTTAAAGAGATGCCCAAAAGTTGGAACTTCCATTTCTACTGGTGAAATCGTCAAAGCGTCGAGCGGATCTTTCGTTTCCTGATATGAATAGTAAAGCATCACAAGTATTGCAAACACTGCCGCAATCGTCGCACTCGACATCGCCCATGTCCCCATCGTGTAATAGTCTGAAATGGTGCTACCAAATAGACTCGCCACAAAGAGAATCACCGCGACACGAACGACCTGCTCCACCACTTGTGAGATGGCAGTTGGCATCATCCAAAAGCTCCCTTGGAAATACCCTCTTGTGATCACCAAAAACGGCATCAATAGAAACATCCACGATACGCTTTGGACGACCGGCAATAGTTCAACGTCACCCATCCAGCGGGCAATCATTCCAGCCCCCACATGGAGGAAGGCAAAAATCCCCACTCCAATGAGGCTAGCAATCACGAATAGCTGCTTCAATAATTTCTTTAAATGTGTCGACTCCAAGTATTCCGCAACCACATTTGAAACGAATACCGGGAATCCTGTTAATGCAAAGGTCATGCCGATTCCATAAATAGGATACACCTGCTGGTATACATAAAACCCAGTGTTTCCGACCATGTTTTGGAAAGGAACTCGGTATACCGCGCTTAAAATTTTAGCAATAAATGCAGCAATCGAAAGCGCAATCGCCCCTTGCATCATCCCTTTACTGTTGATTTTCTTCATGTTTTTCCTCATCGCAGGCTAGAATTTCCCCGCATGTTTTTACAAACAGTTTAACTTGCTCAAGCCATAAGTCAACAGGCTTTTGCGTGATATTTAATAAAATCTGAAGACTTTCGCCCTTGTTGGCCACTTGTGCTGGTAATTTCACTGGACCAAGCGCCTCAAAGACAGGCACCCCTTGCAAGCGAGTGGCAGTAGGAGGCGCAATCGTGATTGTCACCGAATTGTCTTTGCGTTTAATCGAAACAGCGTTAATTTCATTCGCGTAATGTTTAATCAATCCAACTTCCGCTAATGCACTAACTTCATCTGGGAAGTCACCGAAGCGGTCGATAAAGTCATCGAGCAATTCTTCATAGGCTTCAACGCTATCAATCGAACGAATGCGTTTATACATCTCGATTTTTTGGCGTTCATCTTGAATATAACTTGCAGGAATATACGCATCAATCTGCAAGTCGATTTCGACGGTTTCTTCGTCCGACTTCACTTCTTTTCCTTGTTTCTTCAACACGGCTTCACTTAATAATTGAGAATATAAATCAAATCCGACCGAATCGATAAATCCATGCTGTTGTTTTCCAAGTAAATTTCCTGCCCCACGAATCGATAAGTCACGCATGGCAATTTTGAATCCAGAGCCGAGTTCTGTAAAGTCGCGCATCGCTTGGAGTCGCTTCTCGCTGACTTCGGTTAAGACTTTATCTGGTTGATACATGAGGTATGCATAGGCGATACGATTCGTACGGCCAACACGTCCCCGCAATTGATACAATTGCGAAAGCCCCATATAGTCGGCATTTTCAATAAAGAGCGTGTTTACGTTTGGAATATCGACTCCAGTTTCAATAATTGTTGTCGTCACTAATACATCATACTCCCCTTCAATAAATTGGAAGAGAATATTTTCCAGCGTCGTCTCACTCATTTGGCCGTGAATCACCCCGACGCGACAACCTGGAACCAAAACTCTCAGTTCATCGGCCTTCTTCTCAATCGACTCCACACGATTATATAAATAGAAGACTTGTCCGCCACGAGCCATCTCGCGTTCGATTCCGTCTCGAATCGTCATTGGGTTTTGTTCCATGACAAAAGTTTGAACCGGATAACGGTTTGCTGGTGGCGTTTCGATGACGGATAAATCACGCACCCCAAGCATCGACATATGGAGTGTGCGTGGTATAGGCGTTGCTGTAAGCGTCAATACGTCCACTTGCGATTTTAATTGTTTCAAGCGCTCCTTATGCTTCACACCAAAACGTTGTTCTTCATCGACAATGAGGAGTCCTAAATCTAAAAATTGCACGTCTTTTGAAAGAAGACGATGTGTCCCAATCACGATATCCACTGATCCTTTTCGAAGCTTTTCAATGGTTTCTTCTTGTTCTTTCTTACTTCGGAATCGACTCAGTAAACCAATCTTAAACGGATAGTCAGAAAATCGTTGAACAAAATTTTCGTAATGTTGCTCGGCGAGAATCGTTGTCGGAACAAGAACAGCTGCTTGCTTCCCGTCCATTACGGCTTTAAAGACCGCACGCATGGCTACTTCTGTCTTCCCGTATCCAACGTCGCCTACAAGCAGACGATCCATTGGTTTGTCCTTTTGCATGTCTTCCTTAATTTCCGCCACACTTCGCAGTTGGTCTTGAGTCTCCGTGTAAGGAAAGGCTTGCTCGAATTCTTGTTGTTCCACAGTATCACGGCTAAACGCATATCCTTTTTCGGCGTCGCGTTTAGCGTATAATTCGATGAGTTCATCGGCGATATCTTCAATCTTCGCAGCCACTTTTCGTTTTGTCTTCGCCCATTCCGTACCACCTAATTTATTGAGTTTTGGTACTTTGGCATCGGACGATACGTATTTTTGAACGAGCTTAATTTGAGAAACTGGAACAAATAAATTCCCGCCGTCTTGGTAATGAATCGACATATAGTCTTGGTGAATGCCACCGATTTCGAGCGTCTCCATCCCTTGATACACACCGACCCCGTGATTCACGTGGACCACATAGTCTCCAACTGCTAATTCCGTATAGCTCTTCAAACGTTCCGCATTCGAGATCTTTTGATTTCTCGGTGCGCGTTTTGTGAGTTTATTAAATAATTCGCGTTCCGTTAAAATAGCAAATTTGTCTTCTGACAGTTCAAATCCATTGTGCATCTTGCCGATCATGATTTGAAGTTGCCCTTCTAGTACAGTCCCGTTTGAAATCACACTCTTGATATCAAAATCGGCAAAGGTTTGTTCTACTTTTTGTGCACGTTTGGCATCATCGACTAAAACGATGACTGTTGCGCCTTGTTTCTTCCAGCGGTCCGCTTCGACTTTCACCATCGGCATTTGCGAGAAGAACTGTGTCATCGTGCGAGTCGTAATCGGATGAATCGCATCGAGAGATAGTCGTCCGAGTCCTTTTTGGAAAATGGCTAAATACGTTCTCT
The DNA here is from genome assembly GCA_905371865.1 of uncultured Carnobacterium sp. Lineage (GTDB taxonomy): Bacteria > Bacillota > Bacilli > Lactobacillales > Aerococcaceae > Granulicatella. The sequence continues at coordinate 2,211 of CAJPNA010000068.1, read as the reverse complement.
TAAGAGGACTCTCCTTTAACACTTTTCGTCCATCTTGAACGAGCGACAATCCAGACGCAATCGCACCTGTTTCGATATGGTGCGTCTTCCAATAGCCAGCCTCCTCTTCTAACGATTTACTCTTTTCGATAAAACGAGCGTAGTCATCAATAATGAGGTACGCATCTTTAGAAACATAATCTAATAAACTGGTTTTCTCTGGATAAATACACTCTAAGAAGTACGTTAAATTCGATGGAATTTCCCCGTTTTCTAATTGTGCATCAATAGCTTGTTGAATACTCGACACTTGGTCTCTTCGCTCTTGACTTTGGGAAGACTTCACGTCCTTTTCATAGAGCGCATGAATTTTCGTTTGCGCCTTCCAAACGGCTTCCTTTTGCAGAGGTAAGTCTGTGGCGGGTAAGATGCGCACTTCTTGAATCACATCCATCGAACGTTGTGTTTCCGCATTAAATGCGCGAATCGAATCCACTTCTGTATCAAAGAAATCCAGACGTAGTGGGTATTCTTGGTCGAGGGGATAAATATCGACGATACTACCACGAAGCGCAAATTCACCAGGAGTCGCCACCATATTTTCACGGCGATATCCTAATTCCACTAACTGCTCCACAAAGGCATCCATCGATTCGATTTCAGACCCCATCGCAAGTTCAATCGAACTCTTCTTCCATACTTTTGCTGGCACTAAGAGCTTTTGAATCCCAGATAGCGGCACGATGACGATGCCTTTTTGTCCACGGCTCAGAAAATCAAGCGTGCGAATGCGTTGGCTCACCACATCTGGTGACACCACTGAAAAATCTGCGGCAAGTGACTCCTCTACTGGAAAGAGATGAACAATATCCTCATCATACCACTCTGACAGTTCTTCATAAGTCTGCGTTGCTTGTAAGAGCGTTGGCGTCACAATCACTAATTGCTTATCTAATTTCTCAAATGCGCACGACTCGGCCAAGTGTTTTACAGAACCACTGAGTCCTAGAACCAATTGACTCTCGTGCAGATTAAGAGTATCAAACCACTCTTTAAATCCTTTCAGTTTACTGATTGTTTGGTGCAATAATTGCATAACTTTCTCCTTTTTCTAACGACAAAAAGAGACCGCGAAAAACTTCGCAGCATCTCTTCTTTTATTTTTTAATTAAATTGATTCATGGTTTTAACAAAATCATCCGTATCAATCCACGAACGAATCGCATCGACACTCTTTTGCACCGCAAAAATAATGTCCTCTTCTTCCTCTTTTTCAAAACGGTTGAGCACATGTCCTACAACAGTACGTCCCTCTTTAGGACGGCCAACCCCAACCTTAATTCTGTTAAACTCACTTGTCCCAAGGCACGAAATAATACTCTTCATCCCATTATGGCCACCAGCGCTACCTTTTTGACGAAGACGAATCTTTCCAACCGGCAAATCCATATCATCATAAACAACCAGCAAGTCTTCGATTCCAATTTTAAAATAATTCATCAATGGTCGAATAGCTTCCCCCGATAAATTCATAAACGTCAAGGGCTTCATGAAGATGATTTTTTCCCCGCCCATTTGCACCTGCGCAAACACTGCATCGAAAAGTGCTTTATCAAAATCAAACTTTTCTTGATAGGCCACTTCGTCCATTGTCATGAATCCAACATTATGTCTGGTCCCTTTATACTTTGCTCCAGGATTCCCTAGACCAACGACTAATTTCATACTTTCACCTATTCTTTTTTCTTCTATTTTGCTATTATACCATACCCCCACAACTTCCCGTTATTAATTCACTTTTTCACGAAATTGTGTTTTTTATGTATTATTTGTCATAATAAAGGACTTATAAAAATCAATTTTCAGAAAACCGTGCTATACTTATTTATGGATACTCCATTACTAATTTTTTAGGAGGTATGAACATGGAAAAATCTCAAAAACATGGTAATAAAGTAATTTTAGTCGGTGACGGTGCCGTTGGTTCTAGTTACGCTTATGCTCTTGTATTACAAGGGATTGCGGAAGAACTTGGAATCATTGATATCAATTTCGAAAAAACAGAAGGCGATGCGTTAGACTTATCACATGCCTTAGCTTTCAATGCCCCTAAAAAAATTTACGCAGCGACATACGAAGACTGCCACGATGCAGATATTGTATGTATTACTGCTGGAGCAGCTCAAAAACCAGGTGAAACTCGCTTGGACTTAGTCTCTAAAAACTTAAAAA
>CAJPNA010000067.1 GCA_905371865.1 uncultured Carnobacterium sp. | reverse complement strand
AATTACGCAAATTACGTACTGGTAAATTAGTAACAGCTGTTGCTGGAATTATCTTAGCTGGTACAATGATGGCTTCTAAAGCTGATGCAGCAGTTGCTGGATATGATACAGTAGCTACTCCTGATGCTTCAACATGGGAAGCACGTACAGTAGAACAAGTAAAAGCTGAAATTGGTGATTTTAGCAAACCATATACAATCAAGTGGGGGGACACTTTAGGTGTTATCGCAGAAGCTACTGGTATTGATGTAAATAAAATTGCACAAGACAACGGAATTTCTGATGTTAACTTAATCTTTACTGGAAATGTTTTATATTCTAAAGATGGTTACATTGCTGTCGGTAACGTTGAAACTGGTGAAGTAACTGTGTATCAAGAAGTTGCTAAAACGCCATCTGCAAACACTCAAGAAGCAGTTAAACAAGTAGAAGGTCAGAAAGTACAAGAAAATGTTTCTAACTCACAAGACCAAAAAGTACAAGAAATCAAAAAAGAAGTTCAAAAAGAATTAGACCATGGTCGTGAAACACAAGTACAATCACAAGAACAAGGTCAACCATCATCTACTGTGGTAGGTGTTGAAGAAGAAAAACCAGCTGCTCCAGTTGCACCAGCTGAGAAACCAGTAGAAACAACTACAAACAATGGTGAAAAACCAGCTGACGCTGTTAAACCAACAGAAGAACAACCAACAACACAAGTTGTTACACCAACTATTCGTAAAGAATCTGTAAAAACTGTAACTCCAATCAAACATGGTGTGATTGAACGTACTGATGCTACATTACCAAAAGGTGAACGTAAAGTTATCCAAAACGGTCGTGACGGAAGTATCACAGTTATTACAACTACCGTATACGAAGACGGTGTTGTGAAAAGTTCTACACAAGTAAGTAAAGAAGTAGTGGACGCTATTGATGAAATCGTATTAGTTGGAACTAAAGAAGCTCAACCAGTAGTACCAACAGAACGACCAGCTGACACAACAGAAGCTCCAAAACCAGTTGCTCCAGTAGTAACTCCAGAGCAACCAAGTACTACAACTGAAACTCCACAACAAGAAAAACCAGTGGTAACTCCAGAACAACCAAGTACTACAACAGAAGCACCAAAACCAGTTGCTCCAGTTGAAACTCCAGAACAACCAACTACTACAACGGAAGCTCCAAAACCAGTTGCTCCAGTAGAAGTTAAAACAAACGAAACTCGTAAAGTACGTGAATTAGCTGTTGAAACAGAAACAATCAACGACGCTACAATCCCATCTGGGAAAGAAGTTGTTGACAATGCAGGTTCAGCTGGATATGTTGAACAAGATTTCGAAATCACAACAGTAAATGGTGTTAAAACAGGTGAAAAAGCAATCGGTGCAGAACGTACAGTCGCTGGAACAAAACGTGTTGTACGTAAAGGTACAGGAACAGCTGCACCATATGCTCGTGCAAATGAAAACACTAAGAAATACGCAACTTTAGAAGCATTAAACAATGCAACTGATGCTGAATTATCAGCAATCAAGAAAGGTGATTTAGACTTTAAATCAACTTCAAAAACTAAAAACTTAGAAGAAGCTAAGCAAATTGCTAAATATGGTAATGAACACTTAGATGTATTAAAAGTAAATGACGAATTTGCAAAACTAATGAATGCGGAACGTGCTAAGAAAGGTGTTGCACCTTTAACAGTAGACCGTGAATTAGTTCGACTAGCAGGAATCCGTTCTGCTGAATTAGCGAACCAAAAAGATGGTGCTTCAATCTATGTAAATGGTAAAGCACACGTTCGTACAGACGGTTCAAGTTTCAGCACAATTTACAAAGAATATCAAGGTGAACGTCCAGCGTTCAAGGGTGAAAACTCTCTTGGTAACATCGAAGTAGTTACAGATGCTAAAAACTTCTTAAACGAAACACAAGTAGCTAAAATGATGTATGAACAATGGGCAGCATCTCCGGGTCACTACGCTAACATGATGTCAGAGAACTTCCAAACATTCGGTGTAGATATTGAATACGGTGCAACATCACAAGGTTACGGAAACTACTCAGGTATGTCTGGTGTAGGTACAACATTATTCGGTGGAAGCATCAACTAAGACTTTTTACCCCCAATCTAAAATTGGGGGTTTATTTTTTAAGTAGAAAGTGAGGAACTAAATGTTTACATTAACAGATGAACAACAATCAATTTCTGACGCAATCTATGACCGTAAAAACGATTTCAGTGTACTTATGGGTGCTGCTGGAACTGGTAAAACGACAGTCGCAACAGATATCATGGATAAGTATGCAGGTGATTTACGTACTGGTAGACGTATTTTGACGATTGCTCCAACATTACAAGCATTGGAAAATGTACGTAAACGTACAAAAACACGTAATACAATTTTCAAAACTGTAGCATCATTATTAAGTACTCCAGTAAAAGTACTATCAATCATGCAACAAAAATTTCCAATCGATACGTCGGATGAGTTGGAAAAAGTAGCTCAATTTTTGGAGAATTTGAAAATTGACTCAAGTGTTATCATCAACTATAACTACGGATTGCTCTATCAAGGTGCTCTAGAAGAAGCTCTAGACATTAAGTATGGTGTTGGTACAAGTATGCGTAAACTATTTGACTTCAAAGTGGGTGTGGAGTTCAAAACTCGTGAAGCAAGTCAAGTTGCAGCTCTTTTAATGAAAGACGAAGTACAATTTTTGATTGTCGATGAAGCATCGATGATTAATAAACTACAATTCAATGTACTTATGGACGCAGTGGATGAGTGTCGAAAAATGGGTCATGATATCACTATGCTAATCTGTGGAGACCCATATCAGCTTGAACCAGTGGAAGGTGAACTGAATGATTACATGCAACCATATCGTGTAGGTCAAGATGATGGATTCTTTATCTTGAATACTGTCATGCGTTCTACTGACAAAGTAATTGAGATTGCGACGAAAGTAAAAGATGGTGAAAAAGTGAGCAAACTTATTCGAAAATATCCATTAAATCTATACAACACTGGTAATGTCGAAAGTATTAGTAAAAATCCAGCATTAACACGTCGATTACTCAATGCTGACGTTGTATTATCATTTCAAAACAAGAACGTAAACGCATTAAATGAGTTTATCCGTACTGAATTAGGATACACTGGAATTGTGAGTCCGGGTGAGAAATTAGTATCAATGTCTAATGTTTTCGGTCAAACTGATTTAATCTCAAACTTTTATAATTCTGAATTATTCAAAGCGGAGAGAGTATTAACTGGACAAGACGCTTGGTTGAAACTATTAGAGACATTCTCGTTTGACGAGAGTGAGTTTGCTACAAGCAAATTACACGACGCTCTAGTAAGACGCAATTCATTAGTATACGCTTATGTGCGTTCAGAAGTCACTGGTGAAGTGAAAGAATGTGTGATGGAAGCAATGAATCGTTGGTTGAAAACTGTTGACCGTAATGACATTTCGGAACTATTATTAACAGCAAACGTGCGAGCACAGCGTGTACCATTTGTACGCATGAATTTAGGATATGCAATGACGGTTCATAAATCTCAAGGTTCGGAGTGGGACAACGTAGTTTATTACTTAACGTCAAAAGATGAATGGATTGTGAAGAAACCGAACTTATCATATACTGCACTAACACGTGCTAAGAAGAACGTAGAAGTGTTCTTCTCGAACGAATTCAACAACTAGTCGAGTGGATTTTCAGCTCGACTTAATTTAGGAGGTATATCATGGAAATTAAAGAAAACGAACTCATCGTAACATTTACAGAAGATGGTAATTTGGTAAATACTTTCGTATTCATCGCGGAAGAAGATTCAGAAGAATTTATCACAGAGATTTATCACGATTTCATGAAGTGGTGTTGTGGATTGGATAACTCAACTAGAAGTATCTTCGATACTACTGACATGTGGCGCAATATTAAGAAAACGATTGACCGTCAAGTAAGTAAGACACAAAATCAGTATCTAAATAAATGTGAGGGTACGTTCTCTATCAAAAGAAATGGCATGAAGTTTAATGGACTAGTTGGGTACACTAACGTGTTGGGATATTCTCCATCTACGCATGTAGGAACATTGAGTGGTGATTTAAACATCAAAATATACGACCCATTTCTGGATGATATTGTAGTTAGTGACCGTACATTTAGAATGATGGTGGCATACCCACAAAACTTAGACCATAAGTTATATGATGGAAAGAAAGGGTTTTGATTATGACAACAAGACAATTCGACCGAATCTATATTTTTGAAGAAGTTGGGAACGTTGAGAATAAGTATGTTTTCACAGCTCCATTCATGTCAACTACTGAGTTATACACACTATTCTTGAAATGGTGTGGAAAAGTGAATAGCAATATCCACAAAGACATCGAGAATCGTGAATTAGATGTCAAAATGACAGCAATTATGGATGAAGTGTTAAACTCTGATGACTTTGATGACGTAAATGTAGCAACAGTGGTAATTTGCAACTCAGTTTATGTTGGACGTGTGGATTTTGTTAATAATCCATATGATGATACTGTACGAACACCTTACTTTAGAGGTGAATTGTCAGTACGTCCAATCAGTTCACTGAAAGAACCAAATAACATCAGACATAAATATCAATTTTCGATGGTGCTAGTTAGAGATATTGCGGATGGATTTGAAGATGGAATTAAAAGATAGTAAACAACAAATCTTGGAATATAAAGATTAGGAGTGGTAGATTGTGAGCAATTTAACAAAAAGAACTGTAGTTGCGTTCAAAAATCATCAAACTAATAAAAGTGAGTTTGGTTTGATGCAAAATTTGGACTCAATTAATATTGCAGAAGTTTTTTGTAAGTGGGTAGAAACACAGCATAATGGACTAAAGCGTATGTTCGACTTTAAAGGAGTAGATGTTTGGATTTTGAACGTAGTATGCGACGCTTTTCCAAAGTTTGAAAATAAAAATATATACTCGGACTACGATGAAGTGATGGTAGCTGGTCTGAGCCGTATTGGACTTATGGTGAGTAAACGCAACGTCAATAAAGATGACTCTATCATTTGTAGTAGTGACGTGACTGGTTATGAAATTATACTTATGTTACAAAGTACCATGAATGGAGAAATCAAAGAGTTTTCAATGCTATTTGTGAGTGCCGATGATGTTAAATTACTCGATTAAAGTATAGTTAGGATGGTGTAAGATTATGAGTAACGTAACAAATAAATTAATTGGAGTATTAAAGTGGTATCATAACGAACCACGTAGTCACAGATTAGTGAAATCTGAAATTGTTGGGTTTGACTGTATTGATTTAATTATCGCTACAGAAAAATTATGCGCATTTGCTAGTAAGTCGAGTGGTACTCTGAAATATTTATTGGAGACCAAAGGACTTAACATGTGGGCGTTAAATGTGGTTGAGGATGCATTGTCAAAGTTAAACAATGGAGAATCGTATACGCATTATGATGATATTTATGCTCAATTGACAGGAAGAATTGGAATGACTATAAGTAAACGTACATTAAATAGCGAGAATGACGGAATTGCGTGTGAAGATGGAACTCTTTGCTATTACATCGATTTGGTGGAGTACTCGAAATCATCTGATAGCGACACAACGTACTCTATTACTTTGGTTTCAGCAAATGACATTACATCATAGTATTCAGTAGAAAGGATTGATTATATGACTGTAAATTTAAGTACTTATGAATTAGGTAATAAAATTCAATTTGTAGATTGTAACGATAATTCTAGTGAGAGACATTACGATAAAGCAACAAAATGGAACATGGTGGATGCATTAACTAACTTTTTTGATTTCATTAGCGATAGAAATGTGATTTTTAGAGATGGACTATTGTCTGATGACTTGGCGAATCGAATCATCGGAGACGTCGCTTGGCTTGGAACTCGAGAAGATGTTGACCGACTAGTTTTCGACCACGAAATTGGTAACTATAATGTTGTTTGGGACGCTCAAGCTAACAACGGGTGGCACGTTAAAATTACCATTAAAAATGTGTACGTTGAGTCTAGCACGTGGACTTACGAATTAATTGTGAAGTAATTCATGAACTGAGAACATCGGACGAATTACCACACAAACATCAGTTCACTACATTAGTTGTGTGTAATTTAGACAACGACTATGAGGAATTATAACGCAAACTCATTTGATAAGTTACACAGTTAGGATGGTATTGTAAATGAGATAGAAAAACAATTAAGGAGGTGATTTAGAGTGACAATTATACAACAAGTAGAAAAACATGTTATCAAGAAAAGTCATCCGCACTATTCTATGTTTTGCGAGTACACACATTTAGCAAAGAATTTATACAATCATGCTAATTTCTTAGTTCGAAGTGAGTTTCTAGAAACAGGTAAGTGGTTACGATATCAAGATTTGGATAGAATATTAAGACACGATGTTGATTATCCAAATTATGCAAATATGATAGCTGCTCAATCAGCGCAACAAATATTACGATTGTTGGATAATAACTGGAAATCATTTTTCAAAGCTATTAAAGATTGGTCTAAAAATAAATATAAGTACTCGGGAAGACCAAAATTACCGAAATATAAACCAAAAGGCGGAAAAATGTTGTTTATACTCACGAATCAACAAGTAAGACTAAGGGATGATTTATTATACTTTCCAAAGTCTTTTCAAAGATTCACTATAAAACCGAGATGTGTTCATTTGAGTAATTTTAAGAAAATCAATCAAATTAGAATTGTTCCAAACAATCAAATCTTTTGCGTAGAGATTGTGTATAGTATTTCTGTTACTGATACATTGCTACTAGATAATGGTCGTTATATGAGTATCGATTTAGGTTTGGATAACTTAGCAACTATTGTTACAAATACTAGGTCAAAACCAGTTATTGTCAATGGTAAAGGTCTAAAATCAAATAATCAGTACTATAATAAGAAGAATGCTCATTATCAGAAAGTTGCAAAACAAATGAATGACAAATTTTACACAAATCGGTTGTATCGTTTAACACAAAAACGTAATTTCAAAATTGAAGATTCGTAAATTCATAGTAACATTTGCTACTTCTAATGACATTCACACAATTGTGATTGGAAATAATAAAGAGTGGAAACGAGATATTTCTTTAGGAAAGAAAGTTAATCAATCATTTGTAAATATACCACATCAGAAGTTAATTGAGAAGATTGTTTATAAAGCTAGAAATGTAGGTATTAATGTGATTCTGACAGAAGAATCGTATACAAGTGGTACTAGCTTTCTTGACAGA
>CAJPNA010000066.1 GCA_905371865.1 uncultured Carnobacterium sp. | reverse complement strand
GGTGAAAAGTGGTGGAATGTGGTAAACTATGGTTACTAAAATTATTGGAATGGAGGAGTCTGCATGTTAATCGGTGAATATCAACATACTATTGATGCAAAAGGACGTATGATTGTGCCTGCTAAGTTTCGTGAAGATTTAGGTTTCACCTTTATCGTGACACGCGGACTTGATGGCTGTTTATACGGTTATCCTCTCGAACAATGGGAGCTCATTCAGAATAAATTACGAGACTTGCCACAGTCTAAAAAAGATGCGCGTGGTTTTACTCGTTTTATGAACTCTGCTGCGATTGAAGTGGAATTTGATAAGCAAGGCCGTGTGAATATCTCTCAAACGCTTCGCGCGTATGCGGGATTAGAAAAAAATTGTCGCGTTATCGGAAATAATGATCGTATTGAGATTTGGAACGAAGAACGTTGGCAAGAATATATTGCTGAAACAGAAGAGAATTTTGAAGAATTGGCCGAAAATATGATTGATTTTGGCTTTTAGAAAGGGAAGGGACCATGTTTAAACATATCACTGTATTGCTACATGAAACGGTAGATGCATTATCCATTAAGCCAGACGGAATCTACGTAGATTGTACACTGGGTGGTGCGGGACATAGTCAATACTTACTTAGCCAATTAACGACAGGGCATCTTTATTGCTTTGATCAAGATATGCAAGCCATTCAATATGCAAAAGTTCGTCTTGCTAAAGAAGTAGAAGAAGGAAAAGTGACTTTTATTCATGCAAATTTTCGTCAACTAAAGAAAGAACTAGGAAAACTAGGAGTTTCTACAGTAGATGGGATTTTATATGACTTAGGTGTTTCATCTCCGCAACTTGATCAAATCGAGAGAGGATTCAGCTATCATCAAAACACTAAACTGGATATGCGAATGGATCAAAGTGCTCTGTTAACTGCAGAAGAAATCGTTAATGAATGGAGCTATGAAGAGTTAGTGAGAATTTTTTATCGATATGGAGAAGAAAAGTTTTCAAAACAAATTGCTCGTAATATTGAACGCATTCGTGCCCAACATAGAATTGAGACAACTGGGGAGCTAGTGGATATTATTCGTGATAGTATTCCTGCAGCAGCAAGAAGAAAAGGCGGACATCCTGCTAAGAGAATTTTTCAAGCAATTCGTATTGCTGTAAATGATGAATTAGCAGCGATAGAAGATTCTTTGGAGCAAGCGTTTGAAGTGGTTTCGATTGGTGGAAGAATAAGTGTTATTTCTTTCCATTCATTGGAAGATCGAATCGTGAAGACGATGTTTAAACAACAAAGTACAGTTGAAAAAGCACCGAAGAACCTACCGATTTTACCAATGGAAGAGGAAAAAGCCCCGTTTCAGTTAGTAAATAAAAAACCAATTTTACCAAGTTTAGAAGAAATAACAGAAAACTCTCGTTCGCAAAGTGCGAAGTTAAGAGTCATTGAAAAAAACAAAGGATAATTTAGAAAGAAGGGATTACTAGTGGCATTAGCAGAAAAATATGTAGACACGTTGAATGTGAGTGTGCCTAAGCAAACGCCTCTAGTTCGTAAAGGCCAAGAAGTCACTTCGATTCCTGAAGAAAAACAAAAAGCAAACTTAATGCAAGTTTTAATTCTTTCAGGAGTGGTTTTGGCGTTCTTAGCAACAATGACAATTGTCGCTAGCATGATTGTTGCTAATAAAAACAGACAATTACAGGATATTGAATCACAAACAACACTAATTCAACGGGAAAATAATACTTTACTTCAATCAACTCAAGAATTGTCTCAATATGACCGTGTCAATCGTATTGCAAATGAACAAGGCTTGAAGATGAATGAAGAAAATGTTAGGAATGTTGGACGATGAAAAAAATGAATAACAATAATATTGCGAGAAATAGGCGTCGAGCGAGCTTTATTTTAATGGGACTCGCTAGTGTCTTATTTCTCATTTTTTCTATGCGTTTCTTTAGAATCATGGTTTTAGGAAATATCCATAATGTAGATTTACGAGCAGAAATTAATGATAAAATTCATCAGAAACGGACTTTAGCGGCTAAACGTGGAACCATCTATGATGCCAGCGGGAGTCCTATTGCAGTGGATGCAACGAATTATTCCATTTATGCGATTTTAACCGACCAATGGAGTAAGAATGCAGAAACACCTGATTATGTAACAGATATTAATAAGACGGCTGAAGTCTTGTCGAAACATCTTTATCTTTCGAAAGAGGAAATTGTAAAAATTTTAAGTCAGAAGGATGTTTCTCAAGTCGAATTTGGAAATGCCGGAAAAAATCTTTCAGTTCAAGTAAAAGACAAAATTGAAGCGGAGAAACTTCCCGGAATTAAGTTTTCAGAGAGCCCTGCAAGATACTATCCAAATGGGGTTTTTGCTTCGCATTTAATTGGATATACGGATTCTGTTGAGGAAGCTGTTGATCATAAAACGACTATTTCTTTAGTTGGGAAGACTGGGTTAGAAGGCCTTTATAATGAACAATTAACAGGAACAGCAGGAGAAGTAGAATATACTGTTGATGGAAATGGGTATGTGATTTCTGATACTGAAAAAGTGACTAAACAACCACAAGATGGAAAAGATATTACTTTGACATTGGATAAGAGACTTCAAACTTATTTAGAATCCCTAGTCAGTGCTGCAGATAAGCAGTATCAACCTGTTCAAATGACTGCTATGTTAGTGGATCCAAAAAGTGGCAATATTTTAGCGGCTACGCAACGTCCTACTTATAACTCTACGACAAAAGAGGGAATTGATATTCAGTGGAATAACCTTCTAACCGATCAAGCTTACGAGCCAGGTTCAACTATGAAAGTTTTGGCCTTAGCTGCAGCAATTAATGAAGGGCTTTTTGACCCAAATGAAAGATACCAATCCGGTAGTGTAAAGATTTATACTGACTTAGTTAGGGATTATAATAAAGTAGGTTGGGGAAATATTACCTATTTAGAAGGGTTAGCCCATTCTAGTAACGTGGCCTTTGTTCATGTTATTCAAAAGATAGGTGTCGAAAAATGGAAACAATATTTAGAAGCATTTGGATTTAGTAAATCTACTAATTCAGGATTTGCAAATGAAATATCTGGTTCAAATCCATTTAATTCCTATTTACAACAATTATCTACTGGTTTTGGACAAGGGATTACGGTTACGGTGTATCAAATGATGCAAGCTTTCACGGCCCTTGCTAATGGTGGCCAAATGCAAAAATTACGTTTAGTGGATCATTTTACAGATCCTAACACGGGCAAAGAAACACCTAATCCAGTAAACTCATTAGGGAAAGTCATTTCTTCTGAGGCAGCTAAAAAAACACTTGAATATTTATATCAAGCAACTCGTATGAAAAATGGAACTGCTTATGAGTTTAATATCGATGGAGAAGAAGTAGCGGCCAAAACGGGGACTGCTGAAATTATTAATCCAGAAACAGGTAAATACTACTCTAGTGGAAATAATTATATTTTCTCTGTAGTTGGTTTTGCACCTTATAATAATCCAAAATATATTTTATATGTTACGGTTAAACAACCTCGGGTGGCTGTAACTGGGAATACAATTCTTAAAGAAATTTTCAATCCATTAATGAAGAGAAGCTTAGAATATTCAAGACTCTCTGAGTAAAAGAAGGAGGAAGAACATGTTTGCGAAAGAACTAGCGGATTTATTAGTCATTAAACGAGTGGAAGGCTCTTTAGAAAATATCGTTGTAGATAAATTAGCTCAAGATTCGCGTAAAGTTGTGCTCAATACAATGTTTTTCTGTATCGAAGGAGTAACAGTAGACGGTCATCTTTTTGCGGGGAAAGCAAAGGAGCTAGGTGCTAGTGTGTTTGTTGCATCGAAATCAATTAAAGAACAAGTGGGAGATGCCCCTGTGATTTATGTGAAAGATGTGACTCGAGTGATGACGATTTTTGCGAATCATTTCTATAGTTATCCTTCAGAGTCCTTAAATATGATTGGTGTTACAGGAACAAATGGAAAAACTACTGTTACACATATGGTAGATTATTTACTAGAGGAGTTAAAGAAACCTACAGCTCTTGTGGGAACGATGTATCGTAAAATTGGTGATAAGAGAATTGAAACAAGAAATACGACTCCAGAAATTTTAACGGTTCATGAAACATTACAAGAATTAAAAAATATTGGAGGAGAAACTTGTATTATGGAAGTTTCTTCTCATGCACTTCAATTGGGTCGTGTTTGGGGAGTAGACTATAATATTGCTGTTTTCACTAACTTAACACACGAGCATTTAGACTTGCATAAAACAATGGAAAACTATGCTCATGCAAAGAGCCTATTGTTTTCACAATTAGGAAATCATTCGAAAAATAGGAAGCCACGCGTAGCTATTTTAAACCGCGATCAGGAATGTTTTGAGCAATTTGCATATTCTACTTCAGCTGAAGTTATTTCCTATGGTTTTACAGAAGGATCCGATATTCGTGCTAGTGAAATTCAAACCAATGGCGCCATGACGTCTTTCGTTGTAACCGTTAACGGTGAGAAATTTCCTGTAACAATTCCAATGATTGGTTTGTTTAATGTTTACAATGTGTTGGCAGCCTTTGGAGTAGCAATTGTCAATGGAATTCCTTTACCAAGAGCAATTGAAAAAATTGCAAAGTTTCCTGGAGTAGGCGGACGTATGCAACTGATTCAACAAGGACAGCCATTCCAAGTCATTATCGATTTTGCACATACTCCAGATGGATTAAAAAATGTATTGTCAACACTTGAAGATGTGAAAATAAATCGCGTAATCACGATTATGGGACATAGTGGAGGAAATCGAGATTCTAGTATGAGACCAGAACTAGGAGAGATTGCTTTTGAAAAATCTGATTATGTCATTTTAACAGCAGACAATCCTAGACAGGAGCCTTTAAAAAAAATATACTCTGAAATATTATCGGGCAGAAAAAATGAGAATACTCCATATGAATGTGTAGACGATAGAAAGCAAGCAATAGAACGAGCGTTAGAACTCGCTCAAGAAGGAGATATCTTATTGTTTGCTGGTAAAGGTGTTGAACCTTACCAAGTTCTTGGTGAAGAGTATATTCCTTATAATGAAGTGGAGACAGTTGTTCAAGCACTTGAAAAATTAGGGTATAAGAACTAGGGTAGAAAAAGGAGAATATTATGATTGAAATCATTTTAGCAGTTGGTTTATCGTTTCTAGCGACAATAATTGCCGAACCACATTTTATTCAATTTATGAAAATCAAACAGTTAGGACAAACGACTTTAGATGAGGGGCCATCATGGCATAAATCTAAAAGTGGGACACCAACGATGGGTGGGCTAGTATTTCTATGTATGATTAGTTTATCGAGTTTAATTATGGGGGCCGTTTTTGGTCATTTCAATTTTGTGTTATTAAGTGGTGTTATCGGCTTTGCTTTCTTTGGGTCTATCGGATTTCTTGATGACTATATTAAGGTGTTTAAGAAACAAAATGAAGGATTAAAAAGTCACGAAAAGTTTGTTCTTCAATTATTAGGAGCTGCTATTTTCGTAGCAATATATCTTTTGAGTGGGAATCAACCGCTTATTTACCTCCCACTGCTTGGAGAAGTGAATAGTATTATAGTTTTTGCTTTCTTTACAATTATTTGGATTGCAGGTTTTTCTAATGCAGTGAATTTAACAGATGGATTAGATGGATTAGCTGCTTCAACAAATATTATTGCTTATGCAACTTACGGAATTATTGCAACTCATGCTGGGCAAAATTCAATTGCTGTATTTTGCTTTTGTGTAGTAGGGGGATTAGCAGGATTCTTATTATTCAACTGGAAACCAGCGAAAGTCTTCATGGGGGATGTGGGTTCATTAGCTCTGGGAGCAGGACTTGCTATTATTTCCATTATGCTTCATAAAGAATGGACTTTACTTCTTGTAGGAATTATTTTCGTTCTTGAAACACTTAGTGTCATCCTTCAAGTAGGCTCATTTAAATTGACAGGGAAACGTATTTTTAAAATGAGTCCTATTCATCATCATTTTGAAATGAGTGGATGGAAAGAAGTAAAAATCGTTTCAGTCTTTAGTGCTGTCGGTTTAGTTGCAGGGCTAATTGTTGCAATTATTTTTTAAGAAAACTAACATATTTTAACGGAGAGCTGGCCATTTTTGTCCAGCCTTTCTCCATATACATAATGAAAACAAAAATAGGAGGAATCATTGTGCGCAATACACAAGAGTTTGAAAATAAAAAAATACTTGTCATAGGACTTGCTAAAAGTGGAGTGAATGTAGCGAAATTGCTACACTATCTAGGAGCTGATGTGACGGTGAACGATCGAACACCACTTGAAGAAAGTGTTGACGCACAAGGGTTAGTAGCTGAAGGGATTAAAGTTGTCTCAGGAGGGCATCCGTTAGAATTACTTGATAAAACTGTTGATTGCATTGTTAAAAACCCTGGAATTCCTTACTCTAATCCTCTTGTTGCTAAAGCCGTAGAAAAGGGATTACCTGTGTTTTCAGAAATCGAAATTGCATCTCGAGTGATGGAAGGGACGATTTTAGGAATCACGGGTTCTAATGGGAAAACTACAACAACGACATTAACGAACTTAATGCTACAAGAATCTTTTCCTGAAAGAAGAACATTCGCCTGCGGAAATATCGGAGTACCTTTATCGCAATTAGCAGAAGATTCCAAAGAAACAGACTTATATATTACTGAGCTATCCTCGTTCCAATTGATGGGAATTGAAGAATTTTGCCCTAAAGTGGCGTGTATCGTAAACATCTTTAGTGCTCATTTGGATTATCATGGGTCTCGTGAAGAATATGTGAAAGCAAAATTACAAATCACCAAGAATCAAACAAAAGAGGATTTCCTTGTTTATAATGCGGATTTCCCAGAGTTATTTGAGTTTATTAAAGGTCATACAAAAGCAACCTTAGTAGCTTTCAGCCGTAAATCAGTGCTAGAACAAGGTGCGTATGCAGATGAAACTATGATTTACTTTAATGGAGACACAGTTATGCCTCTTGAAGCGATTCAAGTGCCAGGCGTTCAAAATATTGAGAACGTGTTAGCTGCAGTTGCGATTAGTAAATTACAAGGTGCAACCAATGAAGGAATTGAAAAAGCAGTTCGTTCATTCCATGGAGTAAAACATCGTACACAATATGTGAAGACTATTGAAGGTCGTAAATTCTACAATGATTCAAAAGCAACAAATATTATTGCGACACAAACAGCATTACTTAGTTTTACAAATCAATCTGTTGTATTGATTGCTGGTGGATTAGATCGTGGAAATGGTTTTGAGGAATTAGAACCCTCTCTTGAAAATGTCCGTGAAATGGTCGTTTACG
>CAJPNA010000065.1 GCA_905371865.1 uncultured Carnobacterium sp. | reverse complement strand
GGGTATCTGTGAATTTAATAGCAACGTTATCTTGGTAAAAAGATTGTTTAGAATGTTTCTTACTCTTAAATTTAGGATATTTACTTTGTCCTTTGAAAAATCTCTTATAAGAATTACATGCGTCCTTGATTGCTTGTTTCGTCACATTATTACTAATATTATTTAACCACTTGTACTCGTCGAGCTTCTTCATTTTAGTAAATTCTTTTCGTAATTCATTGTCAGATAAGAATTTGTTACCTAACTTATAATTTTCTTGTTCTCTAGTAATTGCCCAGTTGTACGCAAATCTACCACACCCCGCGTATTGAAATAACTTAGTCAATTGTTTATTGTTTGGTTTCAGCTGGACTTTTATTGATTTAATCATTTCATACTGTTTCACCTCCTTAAAAGTCATGAAAGTCAACAACGATTTATAACTTTTGACAATTTGCTAACAGTGGCTAAAAGTCTTTCGTGAACGTACCATCATTGTAATTGATAACATATCCTTTAGCTGTGTTGTAAACCAAGATGTGTTCGTTAATTGAACCATCTGACGATTTAACGTTAATCTCCACTAATCGTGGAATTAGTTCATTTCCAGTATAAACTGGTTTTACTTCGTAAAATACTGTTTCATTTGTTGGATTCTCAAAGAATTGTCTTAGTTTTTCTTCAATGTATGCCATTCCACCAGTGTTGTTCTCGCCAACATTTTGAGTTCGTGTTCCCGTGATTGCATTTACTTTCAACGCAGCACCACCAAGTGAGTCTGCAATCAAGTGACTACGATTGTACATCTCACCCTTATACTCACCTTTAGTCGCATATGGAATCACAACTTTAGAATTCTTTGTAGGCCAACCAGCAAGTCGTTCATTTTTACTATTACTAAATGATTCACGTTTTTGATTTTTCTCGTCACTCACTAACTTATAGTTTAAATAAGCATATGCGGTTTGAGTTCGTCCAAGACTGTCTAGTTGTGAATACACAATTGTACCCGGAGCACCAAATTTATCTTCATCAATCGTAGCTTTACCAATTACTTTATAGTAATTTAACTTAGCAGTTTCGTCAACACTCAAGTTATAATCGTCGTTACTACCAACGACGATTGGTTCGTTCGACGACTGTGACTTACTTACGTTACTCACTGCACTCTTAGCTTGATTGAAGTATTCATTCGCTTTCTTCTTGGTTTCTTCACCTGCTTTGACAAATGATTCATTATTCAACATCTTACCAATCGCTTCTTGTCCACTACCAAGTAAGTTTTGAATACCACTCGTCACTGGTTTGAACAATCCACCGGTGAATACGTTAACAACACCTTGAGGTGTTCCATGGTCTACCAACGCAGTCACAACTTGTTTCGGATTCGTGAATGGAATCTGAGTTGCAATTGCTGTCGTTACATATCCAACTGGTGCTGTACCTAATAGATAAGCAATCAGCATTTTTTTACCATATCGTTTGATTGGATTTTTAATGTATTTTCTATAAAGTTTTTTAATCATTCATGTATCCTCACTTGTATAAATATCTGTACGTTAATAAGTATACCATAAATTTCGATTAACGTACAGACATAGATTAATCTTCCGTGTTCAATTCAGATTTACATTGAATTGTACTATTACAATTTATTTGAAATCCTTAATCTTCTTCAATAACAGCTTCACATCGTGCACTATCTTCAACCAATTCAACATAAACTTGACCATCGTAGCTTAACTTTTTGGAAAGAATATCTAAATCTAAGTTCAAGTCATTCATGTTGCACAATTTATCAGTCACGTATTCCCCAAACTCATCGCTTACATCGTCATTGTAAAAATCGTCTTCGTCCACGATGTCAAACCAAGCAGTTCCCCAGAAGTGAACTGTTCCGTGTTCAAATTGACAATCGACTTCAATTCCATTATTAACATATTGACCAAACTCCACACCGTATAGTGAGCGAATAAAATCCATTACGTTAATGTCCAAATTTCTTATCCAACTTGTCATCGTTTCCAGATAAGTCATGAAAAAATCTCACTTTAGCTCTGTAATCAAATGTAAACTTCATCACTATTCATCCTCCAATACTGCACGACATTGAATTGTACCATACTTCGGTACAACTCTTATCGAAAATTGCAAATCACGTTTTGCTTTCTCATTTACTTTTAAAAAGCAACTGTTAGATGTCAACAAACCAGTGAACCAATTTTCGAATCCTTCCTCATAGAAAAATTCTACAATTGCATACTCACCAACTGTTTTGGTAAATGACAATTCGCCACTGATGTTGATACTTTGGTCTTCGTAATAGATATGACATGTACGTAATTGTCCGTCAACCTCGTGAGTGGGTACACCGATACCCTCAGCGATAAACTCATTTAATTTTTGTTCTAGAATTTCACTAGATAGAGTCATTTCAAGAAAATTTTTATTGTTCTTTAAGTTTCTAGTTACTTTATTTAATACGTCATTATTCTCTGCGTCAACATAATATGCGTCATCACACTTGTAACCAAATTTTAATTTCATTGTTGTTACTCCTCTACAATCTCAATTGTACATTGTGTGTTATCTGGGTCACAAGTGACTCCCACCAGCACCTCATCACCGTTCTCATCTGGATTACTCAAAATTCCAGTATCTAGTCCTAAATCATTAAATGGTAACTGATGCATGAGTAACCTACGAAGATAGTCAGATGTTTCATTTAATTTATCACCTAATTGGTTAGAATTATCACTCAACGCCACATCGTAACTTACATTGATGTCGATTTCATCTCCATTACCCACATGAGTTTGACTATTACATCTACCCATAACCAAGTAGTCAGCTATTGGAGAATCAGCCACCAACATATCAATTACATCGAAATACCATAAAAACACGTCCCAATGAAACTCCATATTGCTTCTACGTTCCTCTACTCGTTTCATTACCTCTTGTTCATCTAAATCAGATTGGTCGTTCCAGTGAAATACTGGTACTGTTTTAAATTTAACTTGTAATTTCATCTCAAATCTCCTATTCTACATATAATATCGCTCGTGCCACTTCACCCACATACTCAGCTGAGATTTTCATGTTGAAATCTTCATAATACTCCCAAATAGCACTTGTGTCTTTGAAGCAGTTATTCTTCTTTAACCAGCTTTTCATTTTCTTCTTAAAAAGATTCGTTAAATCGTACTCACCCAGTTCTGATATATCTTCATCATAACTCAAGAATTCAATCTCACCATGTAACTCAAAGTAATCCCATCTATGACTACCGTCCACGAAAATTCGTGTTATCACTGGTTTTAGCTCTTTCGTACCATTCCATTCTGGTCTAAACATTAACTCCACCAACTCAGTTGCAAACTCAGTAAAGTCATCAATCTTGAACGTGTTTTTGATTAAATCTTTTCTTTCCAAAACCTCTTCTTGGAAATCAAAATGTGGGTCAGAAGCAAACTGATTGTAGTTGTCTGTGTACTCAATCCGTGATTCCCATTTAAATTCTATTCTCATTCCAATACCTCGCTTTGGTAATCGACATTAAAGTCTAATCTCTAGTTTCTTTGAAACTTACTCCTAAACCATCCAATCCTTTAATGTAGAAATCGATGCTATAGTCATACTCAATCATTTCATTTAATGATTCGACGTTAATAACGTTCTCAACATCATCGTCGAACAAGTCGTTTATGTAGCGCATTGTTTTATCAGAAAGAGCGCTTGTTGCAACTTCTGGTAAATCATCCTTGACGTCAATGACAATCAAACCGTCAATCTCGAATTGATTTCTGTCAGTTTGCCAATTAATTGTAACCGTTTGATTGTCAAACATAGATGACGGTACTTCATATAAGTTTGCTAGATACAATTTCCACTTCTTCGTAAACCTTTCTACCAATGGTGTTAAATCTAAATCCATGTTTCTTAATGAAACAGCGTCATCTGCTAAATCATCGTAAGCTTCCTCACCATTCACTAAGTAATCCAAATCAACATACCCATTAATATTAAACTCTAAAATCACCAAAATCACTCCTTAATTAATTTACTCTCACAACTCTCAATCTTGTAATCAAATATGAATTGCACTGAGTCGTTATCGTCAAGTTTTAAATAAAACGGGTCTAAGTCCACAATCTCACCATATACCACAATCTCATCATCGATGTATTTTCTAAATTTATCAGTCAAGTCTGTTTCCATATCAAACGAAGACTCTGATAACTCTGATTCTTCTTCAAATTCAAAATTAACAAAGCCATTCAATATAATTGTCGTTTTATGCGTTCTACAACTAACTTCCATACTCTTAATGTCGTAATCACAATTCGTACCACCAACAACCGATTCTAGTAGATAGTCCATTTCGGATTTAATTGTATTACAAAAATCTACCGAGTTCAAGCAATCGCTTGAGAATTGCTCAATTAGTTCATCTGCGAATTCAGCTAAAGATACTTCTTCACTCAAACTCCTTTGTTCAATGAATGTGTAATCGAACTTGAAACTCACTTTAGCATTAAAGTCTAATCTCATTTTATTTCACCCAATTCAAATATAACGTTGCTTCACAATCACGTTCATGATATTGTGCTACAAAATCAATACCATCGTCGTCACCCATAGCTTTATACAATGTGTCTAAGTTAATAAGCTCACCATATTCATCAATTGACTCTCTAAACATATTAGACACTTGGTCTGAATAGTCAATTTCGGATTCTGAGTAATCGAAATCATCATCTAGTTCTTTACACAACTCAAACGAAATATCTCCATGAATTTTGAAACTTTCGTCCTTCATTTCACATCGAATTGACTTCGACAATACATTATAGTCCTCACTGTTCCCACCCACTATTTCCGCTAGAAATAGTTCGATGTTATTAGAAAGCTCGCTTTCAATTGTACTCTCATTCACGCATTCGTGACCTACAGATTCAATCGTATAGCGAGCTTTTTCGCTAAAACAATTATTACTTCCACCAATAGAGTAGTCAATTTCAACTCCACCATTTACTTCAAATATTAATATCATGCTAAATCCTCCGTAATCTCTGCTTTACTAAAGATACTATCTTCGATGACGTATACATTAACTTCAAAGTCTTCAAAACCCTCACTTGGTTCATATAAGTACATTTCATCATAAAATGAATTTGTATCGTACGACCGCTCCAACACATATTCTTTAAAAATGTTAGAAACGTCCATTGTAGAAACATGTTTGCTTCCAACATAATCAAACGTAGCTTCGAATATTAGATACAGTTCACATCCACGATTGAATACTTTTTGTTTCGTCAACTCAATGTTATGGATGTCCGTTCTTGTTTCAAGTGATTCTTTCAGAACACCCTCAACGAGTAACTTAATATCATAATCATCGATATATGCTCCCATTGCATCATCCATTACTGAATCAATCCTATCTCGAACGATTTTTTCATTGTAATGTTCATTATGAACTTTAATGTCAAAATCGACCTTCATTGTAATGTCACCTTTGAAAATCATTAAATCCACCTATCTTTCTACACTTACTTCGCAATATGTTGATTTATAGTCGTAATAAAAATCAACTTCGACTATATTCCAAAATTTATCATTTAATTTATTACGCAATTGACTATCATCAACAAAATCTCCATGTTCATGTATGGACTCATAAACTAACGTTTTGATATTTTCACAAATTTCATCGTCACTCGGTAAACCACTAACCATGATTTCGTCCTCATCATCAATATCAAACTCAAATGTTCCAGATAGAGTAAATTCACCGTCAACCATGCCACACTTGATACCGCAATCAGTAACTTCTACATTATTAGGTCTACATGACAACATTGCTGCCAAATATTCTTTTTTATTATTCATTATTTTTTCTTGAACAGAGTATTTATCCACAACCAAATCACTGTATCGTTCAATCACCATGATAGTTGATTGCTCAACTTCTTTTTCTGAATTATCTAACCATACACGATGGTCAATTTTGATGTTACCTTTGGTTTTAAATGTTAACTTCATAGTTCTAGTCCTCCGTCACTTCACAATGATATTCAACGGAATTCAAATCACATGATACAGTTAATATGAAATCATCAATTTCGTCACCGTTCACGTAGATAGGATAAACATCAAGATAGTATCCATTTTCTAGTAACGCATACGTGAGTTTGTCGTAGAAACTATCTTCATACTCAATTTCTTCTGCTAAGTCATATGCACCAGCATTTCCATTAAACTCAATTTCACAATCAAGTGTCAATTCACCAGCTGTAAACTCACTTTTGTTTTTAATCACTTTACAATTCAACTCACTAACTTCCACCCAAGTTTCATCAGAAATGTAATTGCCAACTACGTCTAGTAACGCATAATCATCAAATGTACACTCAAATCTATCAATACAATTCTCTAATCGAGACAAAACTTCATTTTCGTCCACGTATGGATATTCTGCGCTCACATGAAACGTCAACTCACTTGAAAATTTAAACTTAAACCTCATGTCCAATTCCCCCAAATTCTAAAATAGCTCCGAAACATTGTACTACATCATCATTCCAAAATACATAAAACGTCAAGTTGTCATACTTTTCTTTGAACTTTTGTTCCATTTTCGATTTATCGTAGAAACCAGTTGGTGTATTGAACACGCCGTCAAAAATGTTATACAATTCCTCACTCACGTCAATCACATGTGCTCCTAAGCTAACGTTTGGAGCATCGAACTCAATCTCTCCATATAGTAGAAACTCACTACTGTCACCTTTAACACTATAAGTCACATCCACAATTTTCAATCGATTGTCTCGAATACATAGTTTATCTTCAATTAAAGATTGTAATTGGTCTGTCGGAAACTTAATATTACCCACAAACTCTAACAAATCATAATTTTGTTCAATTTCTTCAATTAGTTGTAAGTCGTCGTGTATTGTTACTGATTTATTATTACGATGTACCTCAACTTGCGGTGCACCTACTACTTTAACTTTTAATTTCATGCTCACTCAACTCCTAATCCGTTAATTTTGTTTTTACTTCGACATTATTTTCATCAATATTTGTAGTCAAATAATATCCTTCATCAAAATCATCATCAAATAAATTCTCAAGAACTGAGAACTCCAAATAGTCACAACATCCATGCTCATCATTAAATGAATTTAACATACGTCTCTTAAATTCCTCGGCCAAATCTACAATCTCAATTGGTCTACCGTCAATTCTCTCGAATACTACATGTCCATGAAATTCTACTAGAGCACCAGAAATGTCATGTTCGATTCTAGTCTCAATAACTTTCAAGTTCTTTGGTTCAATATCCAATCCGTCAATTAGCACATCACGAACGTACCAATCAATGTCGTCTCTATCAATTCGAGATGTAAATTTTTCTGGTGATTTCTCAATCAATGCACCCATCACATTTTCAATGTCTGGTCTACTTGGTATACAATAACCAAACGTTGGAATTCCTTTAAAACTAAATTCAAATTTCATCCTAATCCAACTCCTTTAATATAGCTTTAGCTTCCAC
>CAJPNA010000064.1 GCA_905371865.1 uncultured Carnobacterium sp. | reverse complement strand
ATAGTTTATTATTATACGTAATATTAATTATTGTAGGCTTTATTGTGCGATTGTTTGCAGCTTTATTTATGGGCGCTTGGATTCAAATGCCAACATCCGTTTCGAAGCAATTAACGATGGCAGCAGCCTTTCTTCCAGCTGTTTTGTATAGTTTAATTGCCATTCTAGGAGTTGGAGGAGGAATCAGTATTTTCTATTACTTATTAGTAACAACGACCTTTAACTGGCTTCTCGGGATGAAAGAATTTATTGATATAGAAAGTAAAAAGAAACAGTAATTTAAAAACCACCTAGAAACTAATTTTAGTTTCTAGGTGGTTTTCTTTTGAGAAAATCTACAAAAATAAATAGCAGAGACTGAATTTCTAAAATGAGATTATGAAGAAATATACGGATTCTATAGTAATAGTGACGGGAAGTCGCATTAAAACGAATTAGGAGACGTAGGAATATAATTCCGTACGTCCCCTTTGAGGCTTTAAAGGCGAGAGACCTTAGGCTCGAGCCGATGCCTCGCCACTATTACTATGAAGATATCCGTAAGGCTTCTTCGTAATCGTCTAAATTAAAAAGATTCTCTACTATTTATTCTTTGTACGATTTTGTCTGCGTTGTTTTTGACGGATTTCCCGCCCTAATTTTTTCTTGTAGCCAGGTTTTACTTTTTTCTTCGCCTTCTTAATCATTCCTTTGAGGCGTGGATCCAAGTCTTTTGATTGTGTGTTTTTACGTTTCTCGCGACGAGAGCGGTCATAACTTTCTACAAGCTCACCATTTTTTAATTCAACCGTTTCAAAAGAAATACCTTTTCCTTCTAATGTTTGGATGGCTTGCTCTTGGTCTGGTGTGTAGAATGTGATGGCTGTTCCTTCTAAACCATTACGTCCCGTACGACCAACTCGGTGAATGAAGAATTCCAATTCCCCAGGAATTTCTAAGTTGATGACATGAGAAACCCCTTCGATATCAATTCCACGTGCAGCAAGGTCCGTTGCGACCACGAATTGATAATCCATTTGTTGGATTTGTTTCATCACACGGCGACGTTCTCTTGAAGGGATATCTCCGTGAATCGTTGCCACTTTGAAGTTATGATTGCGAAGGTCTTTTGTCACTTCATCAGCTTTTTGCTTCGTATTGACGAAAATAAGGACTAGGTAAGGATGTCCCATCACCAGTAATTGACGAAGAACGTCTATTGGATTTTGAGCCTTTGTTACAAGCAATTGATTTTTAATCGTTGGTGAAATGAGTTGTGTATTCTCGATTTGAACGACCTTTGGATTGCCCAAGTATTTCTTCAAGAATGGTCTGATTTTATCTGGAATCGTCGCAGAGAAAACAGACATTTGTAAGTTTTCTGGCATACGAGACGCGATCTCGTCCACAGTTTCTAAGAACCCTAAGTCAAATGTCATATCCGCTTCGTCGACAACCATCATTTGTACCGTTTGAACAAAGAGGGCATTCTCTTGCATTAAATCAAAAATACGACCCGGTGTCCCAATCACGATATGTGGTTGTGTTTGCGTCAGTTTATCTACTTGACGTTTTTTATCGGTACCACCGATACATTTTTCTAATAGAATTTCTGTATCACTAAAGGTAATCAATTGTGCTGCTACAGCTGTTAATTGCTCGGCGAGTTCACGGCTTGGGACTGTAATCACTAATTGCAACTCTTGGCGACTAGGGTCAATTTTGTTGATGAGTGGTAATAGGAAACTATGGCTCTTTCCGCTTCCTGTTTGCGATTGACCAATCACGGATTCTCCTTTTAATAAAAGAGGAATGATGCGTTCTTGAATAGGGGTTGGTTGTGTAAATTTTAAGTCAGCTAATGCTTTTTGCAAATAAGGCTGTAATGCGTATTCTCTAAATTTCATGTTTTCATCTCTTTTCTTTCTCTATGTAGCGGGATTATTATACCATAAATTGAAGATTAAAGGTGGAATTGGGAAAGTGGGCATAATTTTTGCCTATGGTGTTTAGTGGATGGTATGATATTTAAAGAAAGAAACAGTTTTCAAAACTGTATTTAAAAATTAGGAGGAATTTAGTAATGACTTATGAATTACCAAAATTAGAATACGCATTTGACGTATTAGAACCACATTTTGATGCACGTACAATGGAAATCCACCATGATAAACATCACAATGCATATGTTACAAACTTAAATGCAGCGGTAGAAAAACACCCTGAATTATTCGAAAAAACAGTTGAAGAATTAATTAGCGATTTAAACACTGTTCCAGAAGATATCCGTGTAGCTGTTCGCAATAATGGTGGTGGACATGCAAACCATAGCTTATTCTGGACTCAATTATCTCTAGAAGGTGCAAAAGCTCCAGAAGGTGCTTTACTAGCAGCCATCAACGAAGCATTTGGAAGCTTCGACGAATTTAAAGCAGCATTCGCACAAGCAGCAGCAACACGCTTTGGTTCTGGTTGGGCTTGGTTAGTTCTTTCTAACGGAAAATTAGAAGTCGTTTCTACTCCAAACCAAGATAACCCTCTATCAGAAGGCAAAACTCCATTATTAGGATTAGATGTATGGGAACATGCATACTACTTAAACTACCAAAACCGTCGTCCAGATTACATTTCAGCATTCTGGAATGTTGTAAACTGGGATGAAGTAGCTCGTCGTTTTGAAGCCGCTAAATAATCTATAAAAAAACGAAGACCGATGTCTCCTATGAGGCATCGGTCTTTTTGCGTCTGGTTAACAAAATCAGAATAATAAACACGATAGAAGCAAAGCTAATCATCGAACCTTCAATCAGATAAGGAGTCTTATAATGATATTCGACAGAATGTTTTCCTGGGGAAATACTAAATCCAAGAAGAGAATCGAGAATTTTAAAAGTTTCTACAGGTTGACCATCTACACGAACCGTCCATCCAATTGAGTAAGGAATCGTAGTTAAAACTGTACTTTCTTCTTCTACCGTCATCGTTCCAGAAAAATGGGTAGAGGAGAAAGTATCTATTTTTAATTCTTGAGCTTTCGTTTGTTGAATTCTATCTTGTAATAATGTTTCATTTAAGGAATAAAGATTCAATCTTGTAAATGAAAATTGATCCTTTTGAATCGTGAACTCTATCGTTTGAGGGATTCCTTTTTTCTTGGAAGCAATACTTAAAAGAACGGGTCTTGATTCAACAGGATAAAAGAAATACTCTTTTCCATTTAGGGTCATCTTGAAACTATCTTCTTCCATATCTCCCGCTAATTCTAAATAGATAGGATCATCAGTTTCTGGAGTGAAAGTTAAAGTAATGCTCCCTTTTTCTTCACTATTTTCCAACTGTATCGTTTGGTGAGCAAAAGGACAACCTTTAATATTACTGTAGGACATTTGAGAAGGAATTCTCGTGAAAATATTTTTAGGAGAAAGAGTCCCTGCAAGAGCGTTAGATAATTGATTTTGCATGACAACCGGCCGATTAACGGGAACTTTCATAGCTTTTAATATGGGTTTCATTGGGTAAGCAATGGAAAGAGTATGGTCATTTTGAACGACAGCACCATCTTCAAACTTCTGTACAATGTCCATCGTTTCTAAATCTTTTCTTTCCCAGCGATGATTATAAAAAGCCTGATTATTTGCGATAAAAGTTGTTTGAATCCCAAGGAGAGCATCCGTTAATAAGGTTCCATTACTATAACTAACGTAGGCAACACCTTGTCGAACCCCGATAGCTTCAAAGAAACGTTCACTCTCTTTTTCAAAAGTAGATGAAAAATGAGAGATTCCGTAAGAAGGAACTTGTAGACTGTCGTTTTTGGAACGCGCAATCGTTTTTTCACTTCTAGAGAATGTATTGTCAGGAGCGGATAGAGATTTGCTCCAAAGTTTCAAAGAAATTTGATAGTTTGTAAAATCTGAATTCATCACGTATCCCAGTCTAGCCAAGTTAATTCCACTATTCAACACAAGTTCAATGAGGACTAAACTAATCCATAACCTACGAGAACGCTTCTGGAATCTGGTTTGAGCAATTAATCCATAGAGAATACCCATTGAAATTCCAAACCCCAGAACGATTTGCCAGGATTGAAGGTAGGATTGAGGATAAAGGATGAAACCTATATTGATGGCAAGCATAAAAAAGAAAAATGTAAAAGCTTCAAGCATCGAAATCTTTGATGACTTCAATGTTTGTTGATAGCCGATGTAAACAATCCAGAAACTAAACAAGAATGAAAACCGGTAAGGATACCAATTCGGAAGTTGACCAGCATGCCAAATCCGATTTAAACAATCGATATTAAAACTCAATAAGAAGAAGATAGTAATGACAAAGGCGAGGATTTTTTCAGCTAGTTTAATTTTCTTATGAGTAAAGTAGGTAAAGAAGGAAAAGAGTGCCAAGCTTCCAACAAAAATATTTGGGTATCCTTTAGGCATTTGCTGAAAGTCAAAACTACCGATGAATAATTTTGATAGCATCAACAAAGGATTGTATTCTAATTTTAGAGACCATAGGCTTTGCTTTGCTGATCCTTTACTTCCAAGTAAACTATAAGCACTTGGAAGTAGAACAATCATAATGAGCCCAATCGCTAATATACTGTATAAAGCAAAACGAGCTCCGGTTTTAAGAAAATCCTTCCATTGAAAGCTTCTTTTTTGAAGCAAATAAGCATAAGGAAAATAAAATACTAAAAAGAGACAAATCATATATCCTGTATAATAATTAGCTAAAACGGTGATTGCCAATGGAAGAATATACCGAATCGGATTTTCATTGTTAATGAGCGAGTCAACCCCTAATAAAATGACTGGAAGACCAATCAAGGCATCTATCCACATGATATTGAGTTGATTGACCGATAGATAACTCATAAACCCATAAGAAAGTGCAAATAGAAGTGCGTTCAAATCTCTTTTTCCAAATTTCTTATCCAAAAAATAGGCAAAGCTGACCGTACAAAAAATGAGTTTTAATAGAATCAGAAGTGAGATTCCTATTGTAATGTGTGATTTTGGAATTATAAGAAAAATCAAGTTAAAGGGACTTAATAAATAATAAGCCCATAAGCTTACCATCTCTCCACCGATGGATTTGGAAAAGCTATAAAAAAACTGTTCAGGATGATGCAAAAGAGTATCCTGATAATAAGCAAAGAAATCGACATATTGTTGCCCCAAATCGACGGTTAGCCAAGTGCGATTTCCAAAAGGGGTTATTGAAAAAAGAATAAAAATAAAAAGAAGGAGGAATAATGGGATAAAAATACTAAGGCTGTAGTATTTTCTTTTATTCCAATTGCTCTCATTCTTCATAGGGACCTCCTTAGTTGTATTCAATGATAGCATAGCATGTAATTGAATTTGCTGCACGAAAAATTTGGTAGAAAAGTCCAAAATCTTAGTATTTTATTAACCCCTTTTTATATAGTTCAAGTAGGAATTTATGGTATACTGTTATGAGTTACTAGAATATGTATGGAGTTTATTATGTTGAATAAAAGAAAATTGGAAAACAAAAAGAAAAAATCACATATTCCATTTCGGTTAAATTTATTATTTTTAATTGTATTTTTGATTAGTCGTTTGGCGTATGTTCAATTGGTTAAAGGGGATGAGTTTGTTGCTCTCGTTCAAAGAACTGAAACAACAACTTCCAAAAAAGCTGTTCCTCGAGGATCTATCTATGATAGCCAAGGTCGAGTATTAGTAGGAAACAAGCCTAAATTGTCGATTAATTATACAAGACCTGCAGATGCGAAGACTTCAAAAATGTTAGAAATTGCCCAAAAATTAACCTCATTAATCTCAGTTGATACTTCTGAATTAAAAGAGCGTGACTTGAAAGATTACTGGGTGGCTTTAAATCCAGATAAGTTAGATGGATTACTTACTGCTGAAGAAAAAAAACAAATATCAAAAGAAAATTTATCAGCAAGTCAGACTTATGAGATGCAATTAGCCCATATTTCTTCTGATGTGTTAAACTATAGCGAAGCTGAAAAACAAGTAATTGTTATTTTTACAAAGATGAATAGTGCTTATTCTCTCTCAACAGTTACTTTGAAAAATGAAGGGGTAACCGAACAAGAAGTTGCTAAAATCAGTGAACGACTAGGAGAGCTTCGTGGAGTGGATATTGATTCCGACTGGGATCGTGAATATCCAATGGGGGATATGTTAAAAACAATCCTTGGCACTGTTTCTTCTGAAAAAACAGGATTACCGTCTTCAAAAGTAAAATCATTACTAGCTCAAGGGTATTCACTCAACGATCGTGTCGGAACGAGTTATCTAGAAGAACAGTATGAGACTGTGTTAAGTGGATCTAAGACTGTCGTTCAATCTCAAACGAATACAAAAGGACAGGTCATCAAAAATAATGAAACATACCCAGGAAAAGCAGGGTCAAATTTAGTATTAACCATTGATACTGACTTCCAGAAAAAGATAGAAGAAATTGCAAAATCTTCTGTTGAAGAAATGACGGATCCAGCGGCTGACCGAGTGTATATCGTGGTGATGAATCCTAAAAATGGAGACATTTTAGGGATTACAGGTAAGAAAAAGAAATTTGATGGGAATTTCCAATCAACTGGAGTGGAAGACGATGCTTTAGGAGCGATTAACAACTCATTTGGAATGGGTTCAGTTGTTAAACCAGCGACCGTTCTATCTGGTTATATGGATGGGGCATTGACTCTTGAAGACAACAAAATAGTCGATGAGCCGGTTGAATTTGAAGCCTCTAAACCAAAAAGCTCATGGTTTAATCGTAATGGTAAAATTGAATTAACCGATTTAGATGCATTGGAACGCTCTTCAAACGTCTATATGATTAAATTAGCGATGAAAATGGGCGGACAAGCAGAATATGTGAAGGGCGGAAAATTGAATATCAATTTAAGCCTATTTGATAAATTACGTGAGTATTATGCTCAATTTGGTTTGGGTGTAAGAACCGGAATTGATCTTCCAAATGAAGGAAAAGGATATAATGGTGGAACAGCCGATGCCTTTTCTGCACTTGACTTTGCGTTCGGTCAGTTTGACTTATATACACCGCTTCAATTAGCTCAATACATGTCGACCATTGCAAATGGAGGAACACGGATTGCTCCTCGTTTAGTGAAAGAAATTCATGAAACAAGCCCTAAAGGAGGAATTGGAAATCTAGAGGATGTTATTCCAACCAAAATTATGAATACTCTTCAAGTCGAAAAGAAAATTTTAGATCATATTAAAGAAGGGTTATACCGTGTTACTCATGGGGAGAACGGAACCTCTTCTTCTACTTTCAAAAATTACTCACCAGAAGTAGCTGGTAAAACAGGGACCGCAGAAGCGTTCTATTCTGGACCAAATCCTTCTTATAAGAATGAGGCTGTAGAAAACTCAACATTTATTTCGTACGCTCCGTATGATAATCCTGAAATTGTTGTATCTGTAGTAGCACCATACTTTAAAGATGGATCACCATCAGATTATGCTGCAAAAATTGCTAAAAAAGTTTATGAAGCTTATTTTGGGAAAAGAAGTAATTCTGAAACCAATGCTACAACAGTAAATACACAGGTACACCA
>CAJPNA010000063.1 GCA_905371865.1 uncultured Carnobacterium sp. | reverse complement strand
ATTAGTGATAGTTTTGAGAAAATAGAAGCATCTTTAAGAATCAATATATTAGCATAGCCAACCTTGTTTTCATCAAACATTTTCTTGTCGGCATAATAGTTAGACAATAGAACAAGGACTTGGCTAGCTTCTCCGTGATAGTTTCCACTCTCAGTTTCAATATGAATTGTAAACACTTCATCTTTTATCACTGATTTCATCGTATTAATAGCATAGGCTAGAACACCATATTTTGTCTTATCTTCAATCTCAACATTGTGAATGGCTTCTGGCAGCGATCCTACACTAAAAATATATCCGAAGTAATGATTGTTGGCTTTCCCAATATCAATAGCGTTTGTATTGTTGAAATCTAGTTCTTCTATTGCTTGATCAATATCTTGACTGATTTCTAGTAATTTTGTAATTAAATTACCTGTCCCACCTGGGATAATCCCTAGTTTAGGAATATATTCTTTTTCAGCTATTCCTGAAATCACTTCATTAACGGTACCGTCACCACCAAACACTACTACAGCTTCCACTTTTTCTTTAACGGCTTCTTCAGCAAAAATAGTTGCGTCTTTTGCTTTCTCGGTTATTCTAGTTTCAACAACATCAAAATATTCTCTCGCTTTGTTTTCAATTTTTTCTTTATAATCCAAAGCTTTTTCTCCACCAGAAGTTGGATTAATAATAATCATTACTTTTTTCATCCTAAACATCTCCCTATTCTGTTGTTCAAAATCTTTTTAAACCTACTTTCGAATAACTTGTCTTATTAATATTCTAAGTATTTGTAATGCATTATAATATATGACAATGTATTCCTTATCTTTTTTATCTTACTTTAATGATAATCAAAATCTATAAAAATAAGGCCGAGTAATTACCCGACCTTTTTATTTTGTACTAATTCAATGATTTTCAACACAACATCACTTGCTTTTTGCATGCTTTCGAGAGTTACGAATTCGTATTGACCATGTAGGTTCTCTGCTCCGGTAAATAAGTTCGGAGTTGGAATTCCTTTATAGGTAATAATACATCCATCTGTTCCTCCACGGAATGGTTGAATATCTGGCGTGATGCCACATTCTTTATAAGCCTCAATTGCCACTTCAACCGAAGTCATATCGTCTTTTAGGATTTCATACATATTATAGTACTCATCGTAAATCGTGCATTCGATACGAGGCACATCATATGTTGAATTTTGTGCATCGACGATTGCTTGAAACTGTGCTTTTCTCTCTTCGAATTTCTCCATCGAGTGATCACGAATAATATATTCCAATTCAACCTTACCGATATCGCCTGATTGTTTCGATAGCATGAAGTATCCTTCGTACCCACTCGTACGTTCAGGCACTTCATCTACTGGTATGCGTGTAAATAGTTTTGCCGCTTCCGCCAAAGCATTCACCATGACATTTTTAGCTTGTCCTGGGTGGACACTTGTCCCGTGAATTGTCACCACTGCACGAGCTGCATTAAACGTTTCATATTCTAACTTCCCTACCACTCCACTATCTAAAGTGTAGGCAAATTTTGCAGGCATTCTTTCTGCTTTGAAACGGTGTGCGCCTTTTCCAATTTCTTCGTCAGGCCCAAATGCTAACCAAATATCGCCATGCGGAATTTCTGGATACGCCATTAAGTACAAGCACGCTTCTAATATCGAAACGAGCCCTGCCTTATCATCTGCACCAAGTAATGTCGTTCCGTCAGTTGTGATTAACGTTTCACCGATATAATTCTTCAAATTAGGAAACTCGCTGACCGTCATCACCAAATCCTTCTCGGCATTTAGCACTACATCTTCCCCATTATAATTTTCATGAATTTGTGGATTGATATTTTCAGCGTTGAAATCCGCGGTGTCGACGTGCGCGATAAACCCAATCGCAGGAGCCATACTTCCTTCTTCTAAGTTACTTGGGAGTAGTGCGACTAAGTAGCTATCCTCTGGATCGAGTTCTACTTTTGTAAAGCCATACCCCACTAATTCATCACGAAGCATCTCTAAGAATTCCCATTGACTCTTCGTCGTAGGGATGCTAGTTGATTTCAAGTCACTACGCGTATTGATTTTCGCATATCGAATAAAACGTTCTAACATTGTAGGATACATGTTAATAAGAGTCATCTTCTTTCACTTGGTGGAAGTCTAAATCTGCAATGGTTTCACGACCGAACATTTCAATCGCCACTTTAATTTTTTGTTTTTCGTGGTCAAGTTCTACTACTTTACCGCTCATATCGTTGAAGGCACCTTCAGTGATGATAACGTAGTCTCCAACAGATACATGTAAATCAACTGGAGCATGTACTTTTTCACCGATACGTCCTAAGATTGCTTCTACTTCTTCAGGTAATAATGGAGAAGGTTTTGAACCCGCGCCGTGCGAACCAACGAAACCTGTTACACCAGGAGTGTTACGAACTACATACCAAGCTTGGTCAGACATGACCATTTCTACTAATACATAACCAGGGAAAGTTTTTTCCACCGTTGTTTTTGTTTTACCATCTTTTACTTCAACTTCCTCTTCTTCAGGAACGATGACGCGAAAAATATTTTCTTCCATCCCCATACTTTGGATACGTGATAAAAGATTTGATTTTACTTTGTTTTCATATCCTGAATACGTGTGTAATACATACCATTCTTTTTCCATTAATACTCCTCCTTAAAGAATCAACCACATTTTTCCATATAAAAAAACCTTCAAGACGAAGGTTTTTTCAACTGCTTTTAGTATATCACTAATCACTATAAAGTACTATTATTTTAAAAGGAATGTAATGAGTTGATGAACCCCATAGTCCACCACAGCAAAAAAACCTAATGCTACTAATACAGTAATAATTACTGTAATAGTGTATTTGTTTACTTCTTTACCTGTTGGCCATGTTACTTTTTTCATCTCTTTAAAAACATTTGATAAAAAACGCATTCCGAATCTCCTCTTCCTTTTATTTTGTTTCGCGATGTAGTGTTTGTTTGTTGCAATACTTGCAGAATTTTTTAATTTCTAGACGTTCTACTCGTCGATTTTGTCCAAGCGTAATGGTGTAATTTCTTGAACCACATACGCTACAAGCTAACGCCGCTTTTTTCTGAGCCATATTTTCACTACTTTCTATAAATCCATATCTATTTAATCATAAGGAAACAGTGAAATTTTGTCAAGTCAACACTAGTAGCCTAGTAATATTGCTACAAGAAGCAGAATAATTTGCAAAGAATGAATCATTACCATATTTTTAATGGCTAAAGTAAAGGTTGTTTTCTTATCTTGTACAGCTTTGAACTGCTGAATATGTTTATAAATAGGAATTCCGACTACAAGAACACCAAGTAGGATCCATGGCGCAACTCCTAACAATACAGCTAGTAGAATCGCCCCCAACGCAACTGCATAAAGCATTTGATACACTACTAAAGCTTGTTTCTTTCCAATATAGTAAACCAGTGTATAACGGTGGTTGGTAATATCCGTTTCTAAATCACAGATGTTATTGCTTAACATGATATTGGCAATAGTACAAACAAGTGGCAGTGATAATAGAAACACCTTTAACTGAGCAACGATATCCAGTTGCATCGTTAAAATACTTCCGTCTAACTGCACGCCTGCAAAAATAATTCCTTCTGGCACATTTAAAAATACAGTTATCCAAAAAATCCCAAATCCCATCGTGAAGCCTGACAACACTTCACCAAGAGGCATCCGAGAAATCGGAATTGGGCCAAATGTATAGAACACACCGATAAAGAAACAAAGTGCACCGACCATTAAGAGAAGAATATTCGTGCGCGCTACAAGCACGATTCCAAAAACTGTAGCTACTGCAAACAGAATCCCAAATACTTGCCACGCTTTTTTCACCGTTATACTACTTGTTCCAATCACATTATGATAATCACGGTAATCGGAGTTTTTTGCTTTAACATAGTCCATCAAATTATTCATAACAGTCGTAGCCATATCAAATGACAACATTCCAATAAAGAAGAGGCTCATGTTAAGAAGGTTAATTTCTTTAAATAATATAAAAGAATAGCATAAAGCAGTTAAAAATGGGAAAACGCTAGCCAATTTCGTTCGCAATTCCACTAATTCAATAAACTCTTTTTTTGACATCATTCTATAGACTCCTTCAACTCAAGTGCTCCGTTTGTTAGTTTGAAAGTCTCTTTAATCGAATCGGATACATAGACCTTTTTATCCTTTGTCACAAAAATGACATCCACATCTTTATGGCTATTTGCATATTCCAGACCATCTTTTACCCCTATAGAAAACATCGAAGTCGATAAAGCATCTCCTTTAGTCGAACGATTTACAATCACCGACACTCCTTCGATATTATTCTCATATGGATATCCTGTTTTTGGATTTAGAATATGATGATAAACTTGATTGTCCACTTTTAAGTATCGTTCATAGATTCCTGAAGTGACAATCGTTTTATCTTTTTCTAAAATCGTCCCTAAAGTTGTCCCGCGAGATTCTACTGGATCTTGAATTCCTACATTCCAAGCCACACCATTTCTTGCAGGGGAACCTCCCATAACAACAATATTTCCACCTAAATCGATAACGGCCGTGGTTACACCTTCTTTAGCAAAATAATCCCAAACCTTATCGGCAATATATCCTTTTGCAATCCCGCCTAAATCCAACTTCATTCCTTTTTTCTTCAAGAACACCGTTTGTTCAGCATCATTTAGCTCTACTTCCTTATAATCGACAAGGGATAGGACTGCATCAATTTCTTCTTGAGTAGGTTTTTTGGCATCATCAAACCCGATATGCCACAACGCGGTTAATGGTCCCACAGTAATATCAAATGCACCGTTAAATTCCGCACTATATTCCAATCCTAATTTAATGAGCTCATAAACATCTGAGCTGACCTTTACAGGCTTTTCTCCTGCAGCAATGTTTACTTCATCCACTTCAGAGCCAGAAGCGTTCACGGTAATTCTCTTTTCTAAATCTTTAATCATCTCCAAAGCACTCTCGATTAGAGCCTCTGAATTAGGATGATAGACGGACAATGATACAGCCGTTCCTAATAAGAAATCTGTCTTTTTCACCGGAGATTTAATGATTTCTCTTGGAGTATTAATTGACGCCCCCGAAACTGTGTCGGCTTCATTATTTGATTGATTCTGGCAAGCAGCTAAGACGGATGTCCCCATCACTGCCATTAGCCCCCATGTCATCCACTTTTTTCTCATAACACTCTCCTTCTCATTCATCCTATGTATTATATCGCATTTTTCATAAAAAACTAAACTTTACGCCAGTATATCCTCACAAGATTTCTAATCAATAAACTAAAAACTCCTGCACGAAAAGTACAGGAGTTCACAGTCTTAACTTGTAATCCATTAGTTTTTTGGTGCTTCTACTTTAATTTCAGTAGTATCGCCTTTTTTAGCAGCTTCAATTAATTTGTTTGCATATTCCACAAATGAAGTATGTGCATTGGTTGCTCCTGCTACTACTTCAACATCTTTAGGATTTTGTTTTGCAACAAGGCCTTCATTGTATGCTTTAAAGTATTCAGCCGGTCCAGTACCCACTTTATCTTTCATTGATTTTTCGTATGCAGCATCTGCTGATTTACGTTCACCTTTATCGTTTAAGTTGTCATAATCAGATTTAGTGATTTTTCCACCTTCAACAGTAATCGTAAATTCAACATGCCAACCACGTTTGTCAGCAGCTGATACTAATTTATAAGTACCATCTTTTAAAGCTGCATCAGATTTTTGTGCTGCCG
The DNA here is from genome assembly GCA_905371865.1 of uncultured Carnobacterium sp. Classification (GTDB taxonomy): domain Bacteria; phylum Bacillota; class Bacilli; order Lactobacillales; family Aerococcaceae; genus Granulicatella. The sequence continues at coordinate 1,809 of CAJPNA010000063.1, read as the reverse complement.
CTTGTGTTGTTGCAGTTTGTGTTGTAGCTGCTTGTGTTGTTGTTTTGCTTGAATCTGTTTTGCTGTTTCCGCCACATGCTGCTAAAACAAACACTGATGATAATAATACTGCGGTTGCAGATAAAGATTTTTTGATAGTCATGGTTTTTACCATCCTTCTCTATGTTTTATATTTCGTAACATCTATTATAGCATATCACGGGCAAAAGTCTAGTTTTCTCTGGAATTTTGTTCTTCTTTTTACTTAAAGGAATAAAGTGAAAAAGGTGTTTCTGAAACGAAAACACCTTTCTTTGTGAATGAATAGTTATTAATATTCTCGCTGCAATAAACGGCTTGTGATATCATACAACATCGATTTTACATTCTTCTCTGGCAGTCGTTCAATTTGTTGCAAAGCGCGATCCGTATATTTTTTAGCTAATACTTTAGCAGACTCTACTCCACCAGATTTTAATACCAGTTGTTGCACTTTTTTTCTTTCTCCATCAGAGATACGTTCTTTTTTCTCAAGAAGTGAACGAAATTCCTTTTCTTTTTTAGGAAAAGCTATAATGAGCGGTAAAGTATACACCCCTTGAGCTACATCCTCTAATACCGGTTTCCCAAATTGATGAGCATCAATTTCATAATCTAAGATATCATCTAAAATTTGGAAAGACATTCCTATCGCATGGCCAATTTGCCTTGCTCTTGCTTCTTCTTTCAAAAGTGAAAATTGTTCTCCCATCATACAACTTAACATAAAAAGTTGCGCTGTTTTCCCTTCAATTCTCTTCAGATAGTCTTGTACCGTCACGTCTAAACGATAACGTTCTTCCATTTGAGACAGTTCCCCTTGAATTACTTGCATCATTCCACGTGTGGGAATTTGGATATTCACTAAATCTTTGCTATAGGAAGATAACAGTTGATAACAAACCGTCAATAAATAATCCCCTGCATAAATGGCTACTCGATTCCCCAATTTTGCACTAATCGTCTCTTGACCTCTTCGAACGCTAGATTCATCTATCACATCATCATGGAATAATGTTGCCACATGTAATAACTCCAGAGCAGCCGCGACAGCATGAACTTCTTCTTTATTTCTATTGTCATTCCACATAGAGAATAGAATCAAATATGCAGGACGAACCATTTTCCCTCCAGAATCAAGGACTGATAAAATTGCATCCTTAATGGCCTTATTCTCTATTTGAATGGAATCTCTCATTATTTTTTTTACTTGTTTTAGTTCTTCGTGAAGTTCTGGATAATTCATCCACATTGGATGTACAGCCGTCATATATTTTCTCCTTCATATCGACTTTTAAAAAAAGAAGCCGACAAAAATTGTCGACCTCATTATACCATATCCTATTTTACAAGTTGGGTTCCTTGCTTATCGAAGCCATAGATTGCTTTCGATTTACCATACCACCATTTCCCAGCTGTTCTTTGGAACCAAGGAATGAAGTAGTAGTCTAAACCAAACGCGCGACCTGAGCCGTTCATTAATGCAATTGCAGCAGGAACAAACCACATGTTTACCCAGTAGAACATTCCTGATAAGCAGAATGTTGCGACTAAACCGATTGTCACTGCGTTGACAATCCATGTTAAGAAACCAGCCATAATAGCAAGACCGATTGCTAACTCTACAAATGACATTACTTTTTGCATTAAATGCGCAACTTCAACATTAGGAATCATAATTTGCATGATTGAAGCAAACCAATCTGGCATCTTTTCTAATACCATCGCTGGTTGTTCCCCATATGAATAGTTGAAACCGAATGAAACGACTTGAGTAGCTGTTTGTGCTGC
>CAJPNA010000062.1 GCA_905371865.1 uncultured Carnobacterium sp. | reverse complement strand
TTTTTAAGCAAAAAATGATAATCCGTGAAATAGAGCACAGACTGGAGATGAATAAAATGAGTCGTATCTTAAAATATCTTATTACAAGTATAATTATGGGAGTTACCGTATTCTATGCCGTTTATTATACAAAAGGTGAATATAACTATATGGCGTTTCCGATACCTTTTATTCTAAATTTTCCAATTTATTTCGGTAAGAAGAAGATCGTAAGTTAGTAAGAAAAAGTTTAAAAAATAAATGGAAAGGCTCTGGAATTCTAGTTTCGGAGCCTTTATGATTGGGAGTGAGAGACTGTATTTGAAGGGAGTAGTCGGCATGGACGAAAAGATTGAAATCAAGAAGTAAGATTTCTATGAGATGATGTAAATATATAAATTAGAATTGTAGAGGTTAGATATGAATAAAAAATTCGAGCAAATGAGTTTAAAAGAGCTTTGGCAACTGTTTCCGATATTTTTAGTCAAACATAATAAAGAGTGGACAAAATGGTATGAAGAAGAAAGAAAATCAATATTATCAGCATTGCCGAGTAAAAGCACAAAAAGAATATCTCATATCGGAAGCACGGCTATATCAGGAATATGGGCGAAAAATATTGTGGATGTATTAGTTGAAGTAAACGACAAGGCGGATTTAGATATTGTTAAAAATATTCTAACAAACAAGGGTTGGCTATGTATGAATACGACTGAAGCCCGCATTACATTAAATAAAGGCTACACAGAACAAGGATTTGCAGAAAGAGTATTCCATCTTCATATTAGAATTGTCGGAGATAATGATGAACTGTATTTTAGAGATTATTTGAATGAGCATAAGGAAATAGGCAAAGAATACGAAGTCTTAAAACTATCGCTTTGGGAAAAATTTGAATATGACAGAGATGGATATACTGAGGCAAAAACAGATTTTATAAGAAAATATACAAATTTAGCAAAAAGTTTATATGGGAAAAGATATTAACCAAATTTTTCATTTGTAAGAAGAGCTTAGGATAGTTAGATAATGTTTGATAAAGAAATAATGGAATAGGCTCTGGAATTTTAGTTCTAGAGCCTTTATTATTGGGATTGAGAGACTGTATTTGAAGGGAGTAAACGGCATGGATGAAAAGGTTGAAATCAAGAAGCAAGATTTCTATGAGATGATGTATTTAATGGAGAAAATTCTGTATATCGCAAAACGCCCAGGAGTCAGAGAGGATAGCGATAATAACGCGTATTCTCTAGCCATTACCTTTAGAAAGGAGAACGTTGTGCAGGAGCTACTATCGCTTCGAAGAAAAATGAATCGGTACTTAGATGAGCAGGGCGAAGCCTTACGAACAGAGCTCGAACCGTACTTACCGAAGAGGGTTGATTAGGTAGAGAACATATAATAAAAAGTTGCCTGTGATAACTTAATTGGAGAAGGGTATGAATATTGATTTTCCCTATAACAATAATGATTTGGTAAAAAATTAAATTGAGAAATAATGTATTTTATGGTAGAATTTTTATATTGAAGGGAGGCATTTTTATGGATAAAGCTCAATTTCTTATTTCCAAAATATTTACCATTCCATATTTCGATAGATTGATTGAGAAAAATAATGTCCCTGATTCTTTTCAAAAATGTATTACTCGATATGTTAAGGATAATCAAGAGTTAACATACGGTAAAGTTATAAGCAGAATATATAGCTATATGGATAACGAGTATAGGAACGAATATTATTATAAAAACACGTTATTTAACAATTTATTATTACAAAAACATAGTTTGTTAGAAACTGCGGCTTTGACAGAATTGCCAATAGCAAATTCTAAGGCAGATTTTGTAATGATTAATGGAAAAGGTATAGTTTATGAGATAAAAACAGATTTAGATAATCTTCAGAGATTAGAGAGTCAAATAATTGATTATTATAAGGTTTTTAAATATGTGAATGTAGTGGTTAGCAAGAAACAACTTGAAAAAGTGAAGGAGTTTTTGCAAGAGACCAAGGTGGGGATTTATGAGCTGACGGATTCTAAGAAGTTTATATGTCGAAAAAAACCGTATTCTAATAAAGATGGGTTATCGTATCAAGCGTTATTTCAAATGTTAAGAAAAAAAGAGTTTGAAAGCATTCTAATGAAGTATTATGGGAAGTTGCCAGAAGTTAATGACTTTGACTATTATAGAGAAGCGTTGAGGTTAATAGAGAAGAAAATATCTATAAGTAGATTCCAAGAACTTGTAATGACAGCATTAAAAGAACGTACGATTTTACTGGAAGAAGAAGTCTTTAAAAATCAGGTTCCTGAAGAGTTGAGGTTCTATGTTTATTTTTCAAAAAAAAATAGAACGAATTATAAGTTAGTGAATGAGTTTTTAAAAAAAACGGTGGGGGTGTAGAAGTTGTATTTTCCGTATTTTAGGGGTAGACAGAATGAGCTGCTGTGTTTAAGGGAATTACTGCAAGAAAATAGATTGTATGAAAATGTAATTCCAATTATTGAACCGGTACGTTTCAACAGTACTTTCTTAACTACTGTACAAAAATTTATCGAGGCTAATCGAAAAATAGTAATTATAAGAAATCCAAAAGTTGGTAGTTTTAAAAAAGATTTGGATAGTTTTCAAAAGAATATTACCGATGAAGCTGATATAGCTAAGCAAGAGAAATTGAAAAAGATTTTATCTGGTTTTGAGGGAATGCTACGAGAACCAAATGTAATTAGTGCGTATTTATGCAATGAGAAAATAATATCTGAATGTATAAATGGAGATTTAACCGTAGAAGACAAAGTTCTTATAAATTTAAGCAATGAAACTTTTTATTCTTACGAAGATTATAAAGATGAATTGGTTGCCAAATATACACTGATTCCAAATAATGATTTTAAAGAAGTAGTTGAAATGAACGCAGTAATATTAGAAGATTCTTTCAACAAAGCAAAAAGAAATACAGATTATCTAATTACTACAGATGAAATTTTTAGTAGAAGACATCTGAATTATTCACAAAATGGGTATGTGGGTTTTTCAGATTATTCCATTGTTGGTGATAGTTATGAAGAAACTGGATTTGCACCCTTAGCTGTTGCAATCCATATCTTATATTTTGGAGAAAAAAGGGAGCTTAGAGTCCATCATTTTGTTTCTGAATCAAACGAAAATATTTCCGATCCAGGTAGAAAGTTTGAAGAAGCCATGAGAAAGCTAGAGGAATGGCAAAAAGATAATGACCTTCATATCACTTTGGGTTTAGAGAATCTAATGAGCTTTTATAAAACAGGTAGATTTCCTGGCCTCGGCGTGGTAAAAAAATGTTCGCTAATGCATCATCTTGAATTGATTGGGAAAGAATTAGAGGGAGAAAATTGATATTTTGTATAGATTGTTTTAATGATGTGGAAATTCGAGGAGCAATTGAAGCTATAGGGGAAAAAGGACAGTGTTCTTTATGTCAAAAAAAGGATGTATTTATTTATAATTCTGATTCACATAAAGACTTATCGACGATTCAGACTATGCTAGAATCAATTTTGAGAATTTATCTTCCAGAGTCTGAGTTGCCTGACGAGTATCCGGTTGCTCATAAAAAATCTATATCTGAAAGATTAACTGAGGACTGGGATATTTTCGCAATTGATTCTGCTAAAATAGACAAAATTGTTAAAGATATTGTAGAAAATTCTCTTAGTCTAAGTGATAGAATTCTTTCTGAAAAAGTAGGGATACCAGAACTATATAATGAAGATTACCTCTTACAACATTCTATACTAAAAAATTATACGTGGGATAAATTTAAAACAAGCCTCAGGAATTTCAATAGATTTCATAATGATCATTTTAATTTAGAATTATTACGCAATTTATTGAAGGATGCAGAAGTTTGTATAGCTTTTGATAAAAAAAGAAAATTTTATAGGGCACGAGTATCAAAATCTTGTGGTTATAAACCCAAAAAAATGGGAGCTCCGCCGAATGATGTGGCTTCTCCAGGAAGAGTAAATTCAAAAGGACAAAGTTGCTTATATCTCTGTACAGACAAAATGACAACTGTTAAAGAAATACGCGCTAGTGCTTTTGATTACGTAACAATTGCGCCTTTTAAGCTAACTAGAGATGTTACAGTTTTAGATTTAAGTTCTATTACACATAATTCACCATTTTCTCTAGATAGCAATGACGAAAAAGATAGATATATTGAATATCTGATAAATGAAAAAATTTTGCATGCAATTGAAAAAGATTTAGCAAAACCAATGAGTCGACTAGATAGTGAATTAGATTATTTACCAACACAATATTTTAGTGATTTTGCAAAAGCCTGTGGGTATGATGGGGTTCAATATTGTAGTACTTTTAATAAAGAAGTATATAATATTGCATTGTTTGATCCTGAGGTTTGTTCTTGTGGAAAGTGTAAAACAATTCGAGTAGAAAGCATCGATTATACATTGTCATAAAAGCTAAGATCAATTAAATACCCTTCTGCATAAAAATTAATTATTATGCAGAGGAAATATTAATTAAGCACTCTCTTCGTATTAGAGAGTGCTTTTATATTTTGTGTTTTCTAAAATTAATCCTATTATATGATTTCTAATGTTGATTAGATTAATAATCATCTTGACTTCATTGTCAGTATTGTTCGAATCAGAATCTGAGAAAGAAAGTAGTGGTTGATTTGGGTTGTTATCAATCATTTCTCTCCATTCATTTACGGTTTGTAATGTGATTTTATCAATACTTTTAAAGTTTTCTAAAAAATCCTTATAAACTTTTGAATAATAGATATGCTGGTATGTCATTAGCATGTAATCATTAAAAGTTATAGATTTATTTGAACACCAACTTTCCCAATTGTTCCTTAATACAGTGAGAAAAAATCCCATCGTTCATCTAGGGAATTATGTAGAGCTTGAGCATCAATGAAGTGGTTTCCTTCAACTTTAAACCATGGGATTGGTGTTATGTTGCCTATTGAATGGTATGTTTGATTCCATTGCTCTAATAAATTGTCAGACCTACAACCGTTAGCTAAACCACAACTTTTTATTTTGGGGTTGTGCATAATATCAAAATGGAACAAAAATTCCTCCTCTATTTCTCCATCGGTCCAATAAAAGAAATTGGAGGAGTAAGGACGTCCGTGGTTAGATTTATTTTGTGTTAGTACTGTCCATATTGCGTGGCTTAGGTAGGAAGATTCAATATGAGAAGTATAATTTCTACTCTCCTCATCAGGTAAATTTCTGAGCCATCCTTTATCGTTAATAAACTCTGTTAACCCTTTTATAGTTGCGATGTAGTATTCAGGTGAGGGCCTTCCTCTTTGTTGGTTATAATTCACATATTTTTTTGTCATTATTAGATCTCCTTTTATAAAGAGTAAAGCTTTCGATATAATTATATGTGCGATGTATGTTTTAGTAAAAAGATATATTGTTAAATGATAATAGAGGTGACGGAATATCGATTTATTGCGTATGTTACGGATAAAACAAGCATCAAGTAGAATTTTATAAATTGTTACCAAAGATTTGAGAGAGTTACCCTAGTATAGAATTTCTCTTGTAGTCATTCCAGTCATGCCGTTTGCTATATTAGTCTTCCTAATCGTATACTAACGATGTACAACCATTAAGGAGGCTTTTTATGTTTTTATCGGAAGAGTTATTACAAGGAATTCATGAGCGTGCACCGCGTTATGACAAAGAGAACGCGTGGCCTGCAGAAGACTATGCTGCGTTAAAAGAGGCGGGATACTTGAAGGCATTCGTGCCAAAAGAGTACGGCGGATTCGGTTTATCGCTGAAAGAAATTGCGCAAGAACAAACACGTCTTGCGATGGCAGCTCCAGGGACTGCGCTTGGGGTGAACATGCACCAAATTATTGTCGGCCTTGGCAAGCACATGGTTCGTTTTGGCAACAAGAAGGGAGAACAAATCCTTCGCGATGCTGCAGAAGGCAAGTTGTTGGCGTTTGGGATTTCTGAACCTTCGAATGACCGTGTGTTATTCGGTTCGATTTCTGAGGCTCGTCCGGAAGCAGACGGTGCGTATCGTTTCTACGGCAAGAAAGTCTTCTTATCAATGGGCAAATATTGCGACAAGTTGGTTTCATTTGGGCAAGATAATACAGGCGAGTCACCACTCTCAGTCTTTACGTATTTAACACCAGACCAAGAAACGTTTATCGTAAAAGACGACTGGGATACAATGGGCATGCGTGCGACGCAATCAAACAGCGTGGAGTTGAAAGGCATCTTCGCAGCAGAGGAGCAAATCTTAACGAAAGTGGCTCCTGGACCAAGCTTTGATCCAGTGGTGTTCGGTATTTTTGCATACTTCGAAATTTTACTGGCGGCAACGTACTTCGGTATCGGGAAACGTGCGCTAGAAATCGGGGTAGAGACAGTGAAGAAACGTCACTCTGTATCCAATGATGCGCCTTATGCCAACGATAAAAACATTCGCTGGAGAATTGCGGAAGCGGCGATTATGCTAGACGGTATCCAACCGCAAATTAACGAGTTGAGTGATACGTTAGAAGCGAGCACAGAATACAGCTTCATCTGGTTGCCTCGTTTATCTTCTATTAAGAACCGTTCAGTGGAAGTGTCGAAGAAAGCCGTGGAAGAAATCGTTCGTGCAAGCGGCGGAAGTTCGTACTTCAACCGTACAGAATTATCTCGCTTATACCGCGACGTGTTGGCTGGCTTGTTCCAACCAAGTGACCAAGAGTCATTGCATGATGCGTGGGCGAATATTCTCTTAGGACCTATCCAATAATTTTATATATAGTAGAAAAGCTCGCTTGCGTGGTGCAGGCGAGCTTATTTGTGTTTAAACAAGTTCAGAGAGAGTATCCGTATTTGTGAATCCACTGTTATTAAATATCTAATTTTTCGATGATTTCACCATTCTGTTGTTTGGATTGAATTTTTTGAATCAGCTCTTCCCCTAAATACTTGGAGAATGCACTTAGGTCAGGTGCAACTTCAAAGAGAATATGGTGGTTTTCTTCAACTGGGATAAATGAAGACTGATGATTTTTTGGATTTGACCAAAAATTCCAATTCGTATCGGTTCGCTCGTAATAAACATAGTTGTTCTTTTTCGTAACGTAAATTCTTTTATTCGTCAGAGTCCGTTCATCTTGTGATTTTATAATAGTAGAAAATAATTTTAATCCCTCGAATTGCTTATATTCTCGAATTTTATCCTTTGAAACGTTAAGTTTAATGACTTCATAATCCATAACCTTACCTCCAAAATAGTCAACTGGATGATATGCTGTTACTTCTATTAAACCACTTTTTAAGAGTGATTTCAATCTCTTTATGATTATGAGACGGGTAGTTAGATTGGCTAAGATGAAATTTTCAGTGTTGAACAACCGAAATGTAACATATAAGTTACGTAACTTATATGTTACATTTTGCTTTTTTAGAAATACGTCTTTACAAGTTCAAGTTCTGCTTCGTTTAGTTCTCGGTATTCCCCAGGAGCCAGCGATTCATCTAACACAAACTCTCCAAAGCGAATGCGTTTAAGATACGTCACTTTCACACCAACGCATAGAAACATCTTCTTCACTTGATGGAATTTCCCTTCAGA
>CAJPNA010000061.1 GCA_905371865.1 uncultured Carnobacterium sp. | reverse complement strand
TTAATTATTGAAAGAATCATGACAAAAAATCCTTCTGTATCTAAGTTACATGCTAGTGTAGCAAGTGTTGCTCATTCAATGATATGGAATGGTTTAGAAATGCTACCTGTTGTTCAAGATAATATGGAACTTCTTGGGATTATTTCAAGACGAGATGTTATGAAAGCTATGCAGTTAGCACAAAGACAACCTCAAGTAGGAAATACTTTCGAAGATGATGTGAGTGAAAACTTAGAGGTCATAGAAGTTACCCCAACAAATGCGAGATTTAGTTTCACTGTCACTCCTCAGATGACAAATAATTTAGGGATGCTGTCTTTTGGAGTTCTTTGTGAAGTAGTTTCAGTTGCTTCGAAAGAATTCATTCATCGTAGTCAACGACGTAATACGGTTATTGAACAATTAGAAATGCATTATTTAAAGATGATTCCAATTGAAAGTAAAATTGCTATTCAAATTCAAACTTTAGATAATGGCCGAAAAGTATCTAAAATTGATATTTCTGTGCTACTTGAAAACTCAGTTGTTGCGAAAGCGATTATGTCAAATCAATTAATGGAAAGAAACTAGGAATGAATTACAAAGAATTATTCAAAAAAATCATCAAGGAGATTGAAAAAGCCAATTCAATCGTAATCTTAAGGCATAGAAAACCAGACCCAGATGCATTGGGTTCACAAATAGGACTTAGTAAGCTGATAAAAGGAGCTTATCCAGAAAAGTCTGTTTATGTTATTGGAGATATACCCGAAAACTTTAAATATATCGGTGACATGGATGAAATCACTCAAGAGGTATTCGACAATTCGCTCATTATCGTTGTGGACTGTTCCACATCTCGACTTATTAATTGTCCGTTTGAAGTAAATGTAGATGATGTGATTAAGATTGATCACCATCCAAACGTGACTTCTTACGGAAAAATCTGCTATGTGGATACAACAGCCGCAAGTGCTAGTGAAATTATTGCAGAGTTTGCCTTCGATGAAACGACTCCATTTCAAATGGATAGAAAGGCTGCCAATGTTATCTATGCCGGGATTATCGGAGACACGGGAAGGTTCTTATATTCGTCAACTACTTCGAAAACTTTTGCGCTTGTATCAAAATTGATACAATACGAAGTAGATTTGGCTGGAATTGCCGATAAGATGATTACGAAACCGCTGAACGTGAATCGAATGACAGGATATATTTATGAGCATTTAGAAGTATCTCCTGAAGGGATGGCGAGTGTTGTTTTAACTAAAGAAGTACTTCGTCGTTTCAAAGCTAGTGACCAGTTGGCTTCTCTTGTAGTTTCAGTTCCTGGAACGGTTGAAGGGATTTTGGCTTGGAGTATGTATGTGGAACAAGAAGATGGTACCTTTAGAGTTCATTTACGTTCAAAAGGCCCAACAGTTAATCACATTGCGCAAGCTTTCGGAGGTGGAGGACACACGCTTGCATGCGGTATTCCTTCTGTCACAAATACCCAAATTTCCGAAGTGGATACTGAGTTAAAAGCGACAGTAAGAAACTTTAAGAAAAATTGAAATAACACTCAAATAAGAGTATTATAAAGTATTGTGTTTACAATAGAATTAGTCAATGATCGGATGAAAGGAATTATAAAATAATGAATTATACTGAGTATTTTAAAAAGATTGATGCAGAAATTAAAAAAGCAGATTCGATTGTAATCTTACGCCATGAATCACCAGACCCAGACGCAATTGGGTCCCAAGTAGGATTAAGAGAAATTATTCGCGCTACTTATCCAGAGAAAACAGTTTATTTACTTGGTGAAATGCCTAGCTCATTAAATTATATTGGAGAAATGGACGAGATTACACAAGAGCAATTTGACGCTTCACTCGTTATTGTATTGGACTGTGCGAATACACCACGTATTGACTGCCCATTTGAAGTAGATCCATCGAAAGTGATTAAAATTGACCACCATCCAGATAGAGATGTGTATGGTGCTATTTCATTTGTTGATACTAATTCAAGCAGTACAAGTGAGATGTTGTGCCGTTTTACTTTTGATGCTGAAAGTAATTGGGTAATGTCAAAAGAAGCAGCTAATGCTCTTTATGCTGGTATTGTTGGAGATACAGGACGTTTCTTATATCCTTCGACGACAACCATTACATTTTCAATGGTTTCTAAATTATTAGAGTTCGATGTTGATATTTCAGGTATTGCGTACCAAATGATTACAAATCCTGTTTCAGTTAGTCGTTTAGCAGGATATATTTATCAAAATATGGAAATTTCTGACAATGGAGTTGCTGCAACTGTATTGACTCAGGAACATTTAAAAACTTATGGTATTCAAGAAGACCAAACACATGGAGTAATTTCATTACCAAGTACAGTAGAAGGCATTCATTGTTGGGGGCTTTTTGTGGAACAACCAGATGGAACGTATAGAGTAAATCTTCGTTCTAAAGGTCCGATTGTGAATACAATTGCTCAAAATCACGGAGGCGGTGGGCACCCGCTAGCTTCTGGAGCTGTAGTGACTACATTAGATGAAGTGCAACAAATTGTCTCTGAACTGAATGATTCAGCAAAAGAATTTTTGAATAAATAGCATTTGCTTTTTTGTTTTAAAATTCTTCTTAAATGAATTGACTTATAACGATTTCAAGAATACAATAATATTATGTGTTAAATCACATTTAACCATAAATTATATCAATGCAATTTATTTTGAATAAAATTAAATAGAGACGGAGGTGACTCAATGGACTCAGTAGTAATAGGTGGCCTCGCGATCTTAGCTTTAATAATTGGAATTGTTGCTGGATATGTTGGTTTCAAATCAAATTATGAGAAAAAGTTAATAGCAGCTCGCGAATCGGCTGATATGATTATCAAAGATGCTGAAAAAGATGCAGATCGATTAAAGAAGGAAGTTCTTTTAGAAGCAAAAGAGGAAAATCATAAGTATCGTGCTGAAGTTGAAAATGAGTTAAAAGAAAGACGAAATGAAGTACTTCTTCAAGAAAAGAGAATGATTCAACGTGAAAAGAATTTGGATCGTAAGGATGAAATTTTAGAAAAACGTGAACAATCCATTGAATCGAAGGAAACAAAAATCCAAGAGAAACTTGAAAGAGTGACAGAAAAAGAGCAAGAAGCAGAAGCTCTAGTTGTTAAACAACAAGAAGAATTGGAACGTATTTCTACGATTAGTAAAGAAGAAGCACAAGAAATAATTATGAAGGACATGACCGAACAGTTAAGTAAGGAACGTGCCATCATGATTAAAGAGTCTGAGCAACTTGCAAAAGATGAAGCTGATAAAAATGCCAAAAATATCATTCTTCAAGCGATTCAAAGATCTGCAGCAGATTTAGTTTCTGAAAATACAGTAACAGTTATGACTTTACCAAGTGATGAAATGAAAGGACGAATTATCGGACGAGAAGGTCGAAATATTCGTACACTTGAATCATTAACAGGGATTGATGTTATTATTGATGAAACTCCAGAAGCGGTAGTTTTAAGTGGTTTCGACCCAATTCGTCGAGAAATCGCTAAGATGACCTTAGAGAAATTAATTTCTGATGGTCGAATTCATCCCGCTCGTATTGAAGAAATGGTAGAAAAATCTCGTAAAGAGATGGATGAGCGTATTCGTTCGATTGGTGAACAAGCGACATTTGAAGTCGGAATTCACTCATTACATCCAGATTTGATTAAGATTTTAGGTCGTTTATACTTTAGAGCTAGTTACGGTCAAAACGTATTGAACCATAGTATTGAAGTTGCTAAGTTAGCTGGTGTGATGGCCGGTGAACTAGGGGAAGATGTAAATCTTGCTAAACGAGCAGGTTTACTTCATGACTTAGGAAAAGCACTGGACCATGAAATTGAAGGTTCGCACGTTGAGATTGGTGCTGAAATCGCTCAAAAATATAATGAAAACAAAGTAGTTGTAAATGCCATTGCTTCACACCATGGAGATGTTGAAGCGACTTCAACGATTGCCGTTCTTGTGGCAGCAGCCGATGCTTTATCAGCAGCTCGCCCAGGAGCAAGACGTGAATCAGTTGAGAATTATATTCGTCGTCTAGAAAGACTTGAGGCGATTGCGACAGAACATGAAGGTGTAGAAAGAAGTTTTGCAATTCAAGCGGGGCGTGAAGTACGTGTAATGGTACAACCAGACAAAATTAGCGATGAAAAGGCAATAATTTTAGCTCATGACATCAAAAATCAAATTGAAGAAGAACTCCAATATCCAGGACATATTAAAGTTACAGTTATTCGTGAGACAAGAGCAGTTGAGTTTGCTAAATAATTGGTGTACTTTAATTTTAAAAGGACATAAAAAAGCTCCCTATGATTATTCATAGGGAGCTTTTTGTAGGTAAGACTATATCTATAAAATTGATATAGTCTTTATTTTTAGGTCATTTTACTAACGGGTTCGTCGTTTTTGAGATGTTTGTTCATTATTTTAATTATTAGTTTGACGACGATTATTATCAGTAGTGGTTTCTAATTGACGAGTTGTTTGTTCTTGAGTCGTTGTAGGTTGTTCGATTTGGAACTCATTTGTAATAGGGTCAGAACTATTACGTCCAACAGTTACGACAATGGATACAGAAACACTTGGTCCAGTAATATTTTGGAATTTAACGGAATTTCCAGTTACAGTCTGTGATTGGCCATTTGCAGTCACTTTGAATTGTGGAGTTTCTTGTCCCGTATTATTATAACGATCCCATGTCACCGTTAACTCTTTCTTTTCCTTATTGTATGTCGCTTTTAGACCGGTTGGACCTTCGATAGTAACACCGTAATTTGAAGATTGTTGAGTTGGAGTACTTCCTTTTACAAATAGCTCCTTAGCAATCATGTTTGCAGGTGTTCTAGGCCCAGGAAGACTTAGTGGGATTGAACCTACTTCAATCTGTTGTTGAACAACACTTTCTGGTTGAACCCAATCTTCTCCACTAGAGTATTGAGCCATATATTTCATTAAGTGATAATAAATTAGCTTAGCATATCCTTGTTCAGTGGTATCTACGCCACCACCTTTTTCGTATGGATTATCATAACCAGTCCATACTGAGATTGTATAATCAGGTGAATATCCGATAAACCATGAATCTGGGATAATGTCTTCATAATCAGAAGCGCCCATTGCACGTTTTTGTTCAATAGTGTAGTTTGATGACCCAGTTTTAGCTGCTGTTGAAAGTCCAGGAATTGCTACTTCAGTGGCAAAACCATATGTGAATGAATCTTTTAAGACATTCGTAATCATGTATGCTGTAGAATCTTTCATTGCTTGTTTTTGTTCTGGTTTAAATTCATAAACTTGACCATCACGAGTAGTGATTTTAGTCACAGTATATGGTTTTGAGTAAGTTCCGGCGTTAGAGAAAGTTGCGTAAGCAGCAGCTATTTTAATTGGAGAAATTTCTGCACCAATAGCGTTACTTTCTACTAAATAGTCTTGTCCATCATTTTTTATTTGAATATCTAAATTATTCAGGAATGATTTAATATTGGTTTCACCAACAGCCTTGAACGCTGCTAATGCTGTTGTATTTCTTGAATACACAAGAGCTCTACGTAATGTCATTGGGCCATTGTGTCTAAAGTCCCAGTTATTTAGTTCAACACCATTTGAATAAGTTGTCTTTTGATCTAATAGCGTTTGACCAGTCGAATAGTTTAAATATTCAATAGCAGGGCCGTAGTCGATAATTGGTTTGATAGTAGAACCTGTACTTCTTTGATTATCAGTTGCTCGGTTGTAAGCGAATAGAGTTGTTTGTTTGCGACCACCGCTGACAGCTCGAACGGCACCTGTTTTAGAATCTAACATTACAGAAGCACTTTGAATTTTATCGTTAACATAATTGATATAGTCATTTGTATTAACAATATCATTCAATTTTTGTTGTGCTTTAGAATCAATGGTGGTTTCGATTACTAGACCGTCATTATAGGGATCAAGACCTGTTTTATCTTGAACTTCTTTTAAGACCATCGTTACGAAAGAATCGTAGACTAAAGCTTTATCTGAACTATCAACATTATTGTTATGAGCAATTAGTCCATCATTAATTGGAGTCGCTAAAGCTTGCTCGTATTGCTCATTAGTAATTTTTCCATTTGTTTTCATTGTATATAAAACTGTATCTCGGCGTTCTTTTGCCTCTTCAGGATGAGCATAAGGATCATAGGAGTTAGGTGCTTGAGGCATTCCGGCAAGTAAAGCTACTTGGGGAAGCGTTAACTCCGATAATTCTTTGTTAAAATAATAGTGTGAAGCTGTACCAAATCCGTAGACACTATTAGCCATATATACTTTATTTAAATAAAAAGTAAGGATTTGCTCTTTAGAAAACTCACGTTCGAGTTTAAGAGCTAGAATCGCTTCTTGAATTTTACGTTGATATGTTTGATCTTCTTTCTTTGTAGAAAAGACAGAAAGCTTAATCAATTGTTGTGTAATCGTACTACCACCTTGAGTTATTTGACCAGCTTTAGCATTTCTAAAGAAGGAACCTAGAATACGAATTGGGTCAATTCCTATATGAGAGTAGAATCGTTTATCTTCAATTGAAGTTACAGCATCTTTAAGTAATTGAGGAACTTGATCACTAGTAATGACATCTCGTTTTTCTCCTCCAAGAGAAGAGATTAATTTGCCATCTTTATCATATATTTTTGTTTCAGTCGCTCCTTGAAGGTCACTTGCTTTAATTTCAGGAGCAGTGGAACCATAATATGCAAAAATTGCAATGATTGCTATCAGTGCAACTCCTATAAATGCTCCTAAACCAATAAGAACTTTTTTTAATATTTTTTTCTTATTTGAAGGAGATGAGGCTTTCTTTTTTGTATGGCGGTGTTTCGATGAACGCGACTGGCCAGTATTGTTTTCAGTCATTTATTGACCTCCTTATAATAAATCATCCACTACATCCAAATAATTTAGAGTCATTTGTAGTGAAAGTTGAATTTGATATCCATTTTCTTGAATGTAAGATAAAGGGATTGATTGTCTTTTAGAACGAACATCCTTTATATATTCATCAATTTTTGGGTATTCGAGCAAATAGTATTTTTTTAAAGTTGAAAAGTAAAAAATTACAAAGGAAATTCCACCTTGATCGGTGCATTCTTTCATATGTGTTAACTGATGCTCATGGATATTTTTTAAAGGAAATGAAGTTTTATTTTTAGTTTCTTTCGCTTCAAAATCGATATATCTCCCTTTATAAACTCCGTTGTAGTCAGTAGTAGAAGCATGACGGTAATATGCTTCAGTTATTTTAGTAGCACTTCTGACAGGATAGTCTACTTTAACGACTTGAATTGGAGTAGGCTTCTTATGAATGACTGCTCTTTTTTGAATACGATAGAGTTCATTGGTTTGATTCAATATATTTTCTAAACCCATTCCACGACTACTATAGCTAGTTTGATTTTCAGCTTTATTAGCAGTTCGTATTAAGTTATTTTGCCCTTTTGGATATTGAATCATTTTATCCCTCCTTTGGCGACTATTATAACATTTTAATTGTAAAATGAAAAAAACAATTACTTTTGTTACCTTTTTTTAACATTGTAGAAAAAAACCTATAAAATAAACATTCTACTCAGGTCAATTATGTTTTACAAAAGATGAAGA
>CAJPNA010000060.1 GCA_905371865.1 uncultured Carnobacterium sp. | reverse complement strand
CGATTATATATATATCTTCAATCTATCAGACTTCATTAAAAATTATTTCCAATTATGTTTTAACTTGCGATATAATTTAAGGACTTTATATCGATTTGGATTCATCACAAGTACTTAGTTTATTTTACTGTTTCAGGCTTGTATAATATGGAAAGGAGGAATAATAATTTTTGCATTTGGAAGATTTAACGGATTTAAATCTATCAAAACGCAGAGGGGCAGTTAATTATTGTAATAGTTTAACAATGAATAAGCTTGCTATATCAACAAGGATACGCCTAACAGTATGAAATGAAACCCTTGTTTACGTAGATTTAAGTAGGCAGCAGGACTGAAAGAGAATAAAGATTAATCTGAGAAGTTTTTGTCCTATTTTTAAAAATAGTATTATTCGGCTACACATGCCCACAAACAGCACAAAATTCTGATTTACTCGTATATATAGCTGAATAATAAAGATTTTCTCTTTTAAATAGCTTCCTTTTATTCTGCAATTCCAATCATTTTTTTGCATAATCCTCTGCCCCTCTTATAGTTAAGCGTCTAATTTAATTTTCATTTACTGAGGCAGTATCGAAAGTCATTGACGTTTTATCTTTGTATAATAGAAGTGCAGCGTAAGCGATAACAAAATAAAGTTCATTATGGTATAATGAATAGTAAAACAATTTTGGAGGTGAGAAGATGTATGCAAAAGTAATCGTTGATGTACCAGTCATTCAAGTAAATCGTCCTTTTGATTATCATGTTCCTGAAATATTACAAGAGAGCATTGAAGTTGGAATGCGTGTTGCCGTTCCGTTTGGAGGTCGTAGTATTTCTGGATTTGTTTTGGCGCTTAGTGATGAAGTAGATTTCGACGGTGAAGTAAAAGATATTTTGCATTTAATGGATTTAGATCCCGTCTTGTCACCTGAAATGATTCAACTAGGAGCGTATTTGTCAAAAAAAGTTCACGCGTTCTTGATTCAATGTTACCAAACAATGCTTCCAGCGATGTTGAAATCTAATTATGAAAAACGATTTGTGTTAGTTAATCCAAAAGAGAATGAAGATGTATTTCGAGAAGTTTTCCATTATGAAAATACATTGCTTTATACCGATGACCTGCCACAGGATCATTTAAAACAATTGATGAAGTTGAAAAAAGAAGGCGCAGTGGTCATCGAGACACTTGTCAAAGACCGTGCCAAGGTAAAAACGGAAGACTGGATTCGGTTGAACTACGTGATGCAAGAGTATGAGGAGTTTATTCCTACGCTTTCTGCGCGTGCGAAAAAGAAAATATCACTCTTAAAGACACTCGCTTCCATGGAAAGAATGGAGATTCAGAAGAAAAGATTCTTAGAAGATACACATTTTACAACGGCTGATTTAAAATTTGCAGTAGATCATAATTGGATTACGATAGCTCAAAAAGAAGTAAGTCGAGATCCGTATAAAGGAAGAGTCTTTAAGAAGAGTGTTCCATTTCAATTAAATGAGGAACAGCAAGTGGCATTTGATAGAGTAAAAGAAGAATCTATCGATCCACATAACTCAAAAGTATACTTATTAGAAGGCGTTACTGGTTCGGGGAAAACGGAGGTTTATTTGCAATGGATTAGTGAAGTCATTGAAAAAGGGCAAAGTGCAATGATGCTTGTTCCCGAAATTGCTCTAACTCCTCAGATGGTCGAACGATTTAAGTCTCGCTTTGGAGACCGTGTAGCGGTGCTTCATAGTGGGTTAAGTGTCGGAGAAAAATACGATGAATGGCGTAAGATTAAGAATAAGGAAGCAGACATTGTTGTAGGTGCTCGTTCTTCTATTTTTGCTCCATTAGAAAACATTGGCATTATTATTTTAGATGAGGAACATGAAACCTCTTATAAACAAGATGAATCTCCTAGATATCACGCAAGAGACATCGCGATTTGGAGGGGGGAATTCCATCACTGTCCTGTAGTGTTAGGGAGTGCAACTCCTAGCTTAGAATCAAGAGCTCGAGCGCAAAAGGGAGTCTATACTCTTTTGAAACTAACCAAAAGAGCTAAGGAACAAATTCTTCCAGAAGTGCATTTAATTGATATGAGAAATGAATTTATTCAGCAGAAAGGTTCGTTTTCTCAAACCTTATTAAAAGCAATCGAAAATCGGTTGGAAAAGAAAGAACAAACTGTCTTTCTGTTAAATCGAAGGGGATATTCCTCTTTTGTATTATGCAGGGATTGCGGTTATGTTTTAGAATGTCCAAACTGCGATATTTCGTTAACGCTTCATATGGATACGAGAAGTATGAAATGTCACTATTGTGGTCATGAAGAACATATTCCTAATTTCTGTCCAAAATGTCAAAGTAGACAGATTCGTTATTTTGGAACAGGAACTCAAAAGGTACAAGAAGAATTGCAAGAAGTGTTCCCAGATGCTCGCATTGTGCGGATGGACGTGGATACGACAAGACGTAAAGGGCAACATGAAGCAATCCTGAAACAGTTTGAAAATCAAGAAGCCGATATTTTAATTGGAACTCAGATGATTGCGAAAGGTCTCGATTTTCCAAACGTAACGCTCGTTGGAGTGATTAATGCGGATACGGCATTGAATATTCCTGATTTTAGAAGTTCGGAAAAAACATTCCAACTCCTCACGCAAGTCTCAGGACGTGCAGGACGTGGGGATAAACCGGGTGAAGTTTTTATCCAAACCTATAATCCAACGCATTACGCTATTCAGCTAGCTCAAGGACATCAATATGAACGATTCTTCGAAACAGAAATGCGAATGCGTCATATGGCCAACTATCCGCCGTACTTCTTTACAACTATGATTACATTTTCTAGTGAAGAAGAAGGAGTGGCATTGAAGAAGGCCATCGAAGTTCATAAGGAGTTGAAGGCGAATGTGTCGCCAAAAGCAGTTGTACTAGGGCCGTCAGCGAAGTCAATTGCACGTATGAACAATCGTTATTATTTTCAAATTATTGTGAAATACAAAAACGAACCGCAACTGCAAGAGTTTTTGGAGCAATTGATGATGGAAACGCAAGAGATAGGTTCGAAGAAAATACTCATGACAATTGATATGGAACCACAACATTTCTTATAGAGGTGAAAAATGAAGAAAGTTATTTTTATGGGAACTCCTGAGTTTTCAACAGGTGTTTTAAAACGATTAATTGATGATGAAACAGTTGAAGTGATTGCTGTTGTGACGCAACCAGACCGTGCAGTTGGGCGTAAGAAAATCATTACTCCGACTCCTGTGAAGATAGTTGCATTAGACCATGATATTCCTGTCTACCAACCAGAAAAATTAAGTGGTTCGCAGGAGTTGGAAGCATTAATGCAACTAGATGCAGATTTGATTGTGACAGCTGCGTACGGTCAATTTTTGCCAACGAAGTTTTTAGAATTTCCTCGCTTTGGTGCGGTGAATGTTCATGCATCACTACTCCCGAAATATCGTGGTGGAGCGCCCATTCATTATGCGATTATGAACGGTGATAAAGAAACTGGCGTAACGATTATGCGTATGGTTGCCAAGATGGATGCCGGTGCGATTATTTCGCAACGTGCGATTTCGATTACTGGTGAAGATGATGTTGCTAGTATGTTTGAAAAATTAAGCGTTGTTGGAGCAGACTTACTAATCGAAACATTACCAGCGTTATTTGCTGGTGCGATTATGGAAGTAGAACAAGAAGAAGCACTTGTATCGTTCTCTCCAAATATTTCAAGAGAGCAAGAGCAAATTAACTGGAATAAAACAGCGACTGAAGTAGATTGCTTCGTTCGAGGGTTGCGTCCATGGCCAACATCATTTACGGTTTTAAATGGGAATCGTGTGAAGATGTGGGGAGTTGCTTTAACGGATAAACAAACCGCTAAAGTGCCTGGAAGCTTGTTTGTAGATGGCGGACGTCTATATGTGGCTTGCGGTGGTGGAACAGTACTTGAAATAACACGTCTTCAACCGGCAGGAAAAGCGCAAATGGATGCGAAGGCGTTTATAAATGGATTTGCTGAATGGATGAAGAATGATGCGATTTTTGAGGGATTAAACCATGAGTAATGTACGTGATATTTGCGTAGAATTATTAACAAATGTAGAAAAAAATCAAGCATACTCGACGGTCGCGTTTCAAAATGTGTTGCAAAAACATAAATTGGATGGAAGAGATAGAGGATTATTAACGGAATTATTCTACGGTACGATTCAACGTAAATTGACATTAGACTTCTATTTAAAACCATATATTCAGAAACAAAAGAAAATGGAATTATGGGTTCTCAGTTTACTACGAATGACTGTATACCAAATGGCGTATCTTGACCGTGTTCCAGATCGCGCAGCCATTTATGAAGCAGTACAGATTGCTAAGAAACGCGGCCATCAGGGAATTGCCAAATTTGTTAACGGAGTTCTTAGAAACGTTCAGCGCGCTGGATTCGATAGAGTTTCTTCTATTAAAGATGAACGGGAACGCTTGAGTGTGGAATATAGTATGCCGCGCTGGATTGTAGATTTATTATTTGAACAATATGGGGAAGAAGCTAGAGAAATTTTCCCAAGTTTAAATATTGCACCACATTTAAGCGCGCGTGTTCAAAATCCGAATATTTCGATTGAAGAAGTACAAACTCTTCTAAAAGAAGAAGGCGTAACGGTTCAGCCAAGTAAGTTGTCTCCTCGCGCAGTTATTGTCGAGGAAGGGGATTTACTGCAATCAAAAGCATTCAAAGAGGGAATCATAACGGTTCAAGATGAGTCTTCCTCATTGGTGGCTCAAGTAGGAGGGTTGCACCCTGGAGATAAAGTGCTCGATACATGTGCTGCTCCTGGAGGGAAAACAACTCATTTTGCTAGCTATTTAATAGCCAAAGAGGGTGGACTTGTAGAGGCGTTGGATTTGCATGAGAATAAATTGCGCAAGATTCATCAAAACGCCAAACGTCTAGGAGTGGAAGACAGAATTCATACTCATGCACTCGATGCTAGAAAAGCAGGAGAACTGTTTAAAAAAGAAAGTTTTGATGCAGTATTTGTAGATGCACCGTGTTCTGGTTTAGGCTTAATGCGCCGTAAACCGGATATAAAATATACAAAAAATAGTGAAGATTTAACAAAATTACAAATAATACAGTTGGAAATTTTAGCGTCAGTTGCTACAATGGTAAAGAACAGTGGAAAATTGATTTATTCAACTTGCACGATTAATAAAAGTGAGAATGAGGAAGTCGTTCTTAAATTTTTAGCTAATCATCCGGATTTTGAATTACAACCAATAGAAGAGTTTGGGTGTACTAATGAAAATCCGATGCTTACCATATTACCGCATGAATATCATACAGATGGTTTTTTTATTGCAAGAATGGTAAGAAAATAGATTCGCAACAGGAGGGGAAATATGGAGATAGCCATCAAGAGTGACGTCGGGCAAAGACGTACGTTAAACGAAGATGCTGCCGGATATTTTTTGAATACTCAAAACGTGCCAATGATTGTTGTGTGTGACGGAATTGGAGGGCATAATGCTGGGGATGTAGCTAGTGCTATGGCATTATCTCATTTGGGAAAACGTTGGGAAGAAGAAAGTATTACGGATATAGAAGCAGCCTACCAATGGCTCGTAAAAAATATTCAGGCTGAAAATGATCGTGTCTTTCAGAAAGCAAACCAATATCGTGAATTAGATGGGATGGGGACAACAATTGTTGCAGCGGTAATCATTGGAGATGAATTATTAGTAGCAAATGTTGGAGACAGTCGAGCTTATTTATATCGCAATTTTCAAATTAAAAAATTAACTGAAGACCATACACTCGTACAAGAATTGGTAAAATCTGGAGAGATTACTGAAGAGGAAGCAAAAAAACATCCTCAAAGAAATATTGTTACTCAGTCTTTGGGAATAACTTTGAATGTTCAAATTGATTTTGTACGTGTGACTTTAAAAAATGAGGATACGATTTTATTATGTTCAGACGGATTGTCTAACATGCTAGAAGATCAATATATAAAAGAAATATTAGGTAATTATTCTGATGTAAATACACAAGCTCAAAAGGCGGTCTTAGCTGCTAACGAAGCAGGTGGCCGGGATAATATTACCGTGGCGATTGCTAAATACTTGGTGAGAGAGGAGGTAGCTTAATGTTTGAATCGGGGAAGACAATCGGAGGTCGGTATAAGATTCAATCTCATGTGGGAACTGGTGGTATGGCCACAGTGTATTTGGCAAGAGATTTAATTTTAGAGCGACCTGTTGCTGTGAAAGTATTACGATTTGATTTTCATTCAAATGAAGCGGCAATGAGACGTTTTCAAAGAGAGGCTCAATCGGCAACTCAATTAGTTCATCCTAATATTGTAGGAGTTTATGATGTAGGAGAAGAAAATGGGACCCATTATATTGTGATGGAATACGTCGAAGGAACCGATTTGAAAGAATATATTCGAGAAAGAGGGCCTCTACCACCAAGAGAAGCAGTGCGTATTATGACACAAATTGTTTCTGCTATAGAGGTGGCTCATCAAAATAGAATTATTCATCGCGATATTAAGCCTCAAAATATTTTGATTGATAAACATGGTGATGTTAAAATTACAGATTTTGGGATTGCGATTGCATTATCGGAGACTTCGCTTACTCAAACAAATACGTTATTAGGATCTGTTCATTATTTATCTCCGGAACAAGCTAGAGGCGGAATGGCTACGATTCGAAGTGATATATATGCTCTTGGAATTGTTCTGTATGAATTGTTAGTTGGTGAGGTTCCATTTGAAGGGGAGTCTGCTGTATCAATTGCCCTAAAACATTTTCAAGAACCACTTCCGCGAATTTCATTAATGTTACCAACAGTTCCTCAAAGCTTGGAAAATGTAGTTCTTAAAGCAACTGCAAAAGAACCTTTGGATCGTTATAATAGTTGTGAAGAGATGCTGGAAGATTTACAAACTTGCTTGAATTCTGAAAGGCTTAATGAACCGATGTTTAAACCAACTACATTGAATCAGGAAACAAAAGTTTTACAACCGATTGCTACAGGAGCCATACCTCGAAAGATCCCAACTTCGAGTAAAGAAGTTCCTGAAATTCAATTTGATGAAGAAAAGAAGCCTATTACTCAAGAACCAAAGAAAAAAAGAAGAAAATGGCCTTGGATTTTACTGCTACTAACCCTTATTGGAGTAACTGCAATTTTTGTTTATATTCAATCTGCACCTAAAGAGATTACTATTCCGGATTTGAGTAAGTACACGGAAGCTGAAGCAAAAGTAAAATTGGCAGATTTGAATTTGGAAATTTCTGATGTTCAAAAAGTTAAATCAGATACCGTGGAAGAAGGAAAAGTGGTTGAAACTAATCCTAAAGCCGGAAGTAAGGTTAGAGAAAAATCAAAAGTAGTTTTAAAAGTTAGTGCTGGGAAAGATACGGTGACGATAGGAAACTACGTTGGTAGTACGTTTGAGAAAGCAAAAGATGAACTTCAAAAATTAGGAATTGCTGTAGAAAAGAAAGAAATCTTTTCAGAAACCGTTGAAGCTGGTAAAGTCATCGAACAAAGTGTAGCAAAAGACCAAAAAGTTGTTGCTAAGGAAATAAAGATGGTATTGACTGTTTCTAAAGGAAAAGAACCTGTGAATTTGGTCAACTTAAAAGGGTATACCCGTTCTGGAGTCCAAGAATACGCTAAACAGAATGGACTAAAACTTCAAATTACTGAAGAGAATAGT
>CAJPNA010000059.1 GCA_905371865.1 uncultured Carnobacterium sp. | reverse complement strand
ATTTTCCTTCTTGGTATTCTTTTGCGATTTGCGCACCAAGCTTCGCGTTATTGTAAACAAGCTGAATATTCGTCTCCAAGCTTTCTCCGCCTGTTAATTCAACGATTTTTGCTAATAAGAATGGTGTGCTGTCTTTTCCGTGAACACCTTTTTCGTCCGCTTCACGAACCGCTTGATCGATAATCGCATCGATTTTTTCGTGTGGAATTTCGTGTTCAGCTGGGATTGGGTTTGTAACTAAAATACCACCTTTAAGGCCTAGTAATTCAGAGTAACGAATCATTTCCGCAACTTCTTTTGCTGAGTCAACACGGCTGTTTAATTTATACTCAGAAGTACGAGTGTAGAATGCTGGCAAGTAGTCTGTTTGATAGCCTACAACTGGCACTCCTTTAGTTTCTAAGTATTCAAGAGTACGTGGTAAATCAAGAATCGCTTTTGCACCAGCGCAGACAACTGTAACTGGAGTTTGTCCTAATTCATCTAAGTCAGCTGAGATATCCATTGTTTCTTCAACACCACGGTGAACCCCACCGATACCACCAGTTACGAATACTTTAATTCCAGCTAAGTGCGCACCAATCATTGTTGTCGCTACTGTAGTTGCTCCTAAAACACCTTTAGCAAACACTTCTGCTAAATCACGGCGAGATACTTTTGCAACTGGTTTTTCTTTGGCAAGACGTTCTAAGTCAGCTTCTTCTAAACCGATTTTGTATTTACCATCCATGATAGCGATTGTTGCCGGAACAGCGCCATTGTCGCGGATAATTTGTTCTACCGTTTTAGCCATTTCAACGTTTTGTGGATATGGCATTCCGTGTGAAATGATTGTTGATTCCAACGCTACGACTGGTAGGTTGTTGTCTAATGCGTGTTGTACTTCCTTGCTGATTGATAATAATGGATTCATGATAAACCTCTTTCCTTTAATTGTTGATATTCTTTTTCAAATGACTTAGTGTTTAAGTCTTTTCGAACGGTTTCAATGGCTTGGACTGTATAGTACGAATTCGTTAATCCATATCCAATCGACTCTTCCAAGCTTGCCCCCTTAAGAGCTCCATAGAGCACTCCAGAAGAAAATGAATCTCCTGCTCCTGTCACGTCACAGACTTGCTCTGCTTTTATAGGTGTAAAAGTCTTTACGACTCCTGTAGCATCTGCAAAGACACCACATTTCGTTCCTTTAGTAATTACAATATTTTCCACACCATCTTTTTGCCATAAAGAAGCTAATTCAGCTAGCGTATGTTCTCCGTACCTCGTTTGGGACTCATCCGCATTGACGACAACCCAAGTCACTCCTTGTAAATTGTCTGGAATTCGTTTCATCTTCGGTCCACTCACTGGAATAATGGCCAGTGGAATCTTCTCAAGACTAGTCAGATGTATGAGCGCTTGTAATGTTTCTTGCGGAAGATTCAGATCCGCAATCACTAAAGATGCTTGTTTCACCGCTTTTTCATGCGAAGAAAGCCACTCAGGCGTCATTTCCTCACAAATGGACATATCAGCTAAAGCCAGACACATATCTCCTTGAAGATCCAAAATCGCTGTATAGTTCGACGTTGTTTTCCCTTTTAATCGGTCTACAAGTGAAAAATCGATAATGCCTTCAGTCTCTTTTTCAAGCCAAGTAAAACTTTCATCATCGCCTGCAACTGACAACATCTTAACAGGTAGGCCCAGACGACCAAGGTTTTCGGCAATGTTTCTTGAAACACCACCGGCACTCAGCGACGAAACCACTGGATTACTCGTCTCAAGCACGAGATTTTCGAGCAATTGAACTTTCTTGTCTACGTTCATTCCACCGATACAAAGTACGTAGGAATCTTTAAATTTTTTGTCCTCTGACATGAAACATCCCCCTTCGTTTACATAAAGGTTCGATGAATGGAGGAGGATGAAGCTTTTCCTTCATTCGGTCTTATACGCTTCATTATAAGCGATAACCCCTACTCCAATCAAGCTTTACTAAGAAGAAAAGCAAATATTTCGAAATCATTTTTTATGATTGTTCGGTTTTGAGAATCTATTTGATTCGATTTCCCTGTAACAGCAACAAAAAAGGACCCGAAAATTCGAGTCCTCTTACGTTCATTCTATGAAAATTAAACGTGAATTGGCATACCTAATGCTAATTCAGCTGTATCCATAACTACTTCTGATAATGATGGATGTGAGTGGATTGTTAATGCGATATCTTCCGCATTCATTCCAGCTTCAACTGCTAAACCTAATTCAGCGATAATATCTGAAGCATTCACGCCGGCAACTTGTGCACCAACGATTACGTTATCTTCTTTAGTAGTGATTAAACGAACGAAACCTTCAGTAGCGTTCAATGATAATGCACGACCATTTCCTGATAATGGGAATTTAGAAGCTTTTACTTGTAAACCAGCATCTTTAGCTTGTTGTTGAGTGTAACCAACTGAAGCAAGTTCTGGATCAGTGAAGGCAACAGAAGGCATTGCACGGTAGTCAACAGCCACTGCTTTACCTGAGATTGCTTCTGCAGCGATTTTTCCTTCGTAGCTTGCTTTGTGAGCAAGAGCTGGTCCAGGAACGATATCGCCGATTGCGAAGATTGATTTAACGTTTGTACGTCCTTGGTTGTCAACTTTCACTAAACCACGGTCAGTCATTTCAACACCAGCAACTTCTAAACCAATTTCGTCAGTGTTAGGACGGCGACCTACAGCAACCATTACGTAGTCAGCTTCAACAGCTTCTTCTTTACCGTCAACTGTATACTTAACAGTTACGCTATCACCATTGTCAACAGCTTCTTTAGCCATTGCATTTGTTACGATAGTAACGCCTTTTTTAGCCATGTCGTCTTCAACAAGTTTAACCATGTCTTTGTCGAACATTGAAAGGATGCTAGGAGCACCTTCAAGGATTGTTACTTGTGAACCTAAATTAGCATATGCTGAACCTAGTTCTGAACCGATAACCCCACCACCGATAACAACTAATTTTTTAGGAACTTCTTTAAGTGCTAAACCACCAGTTGAATCGATAACGCGTCCGCCAAATTTGAAACCTTTGATTTCGATTGGACGGCTACCTGTAGCTACGATAGCATGGTTGAAAGAATAAGTTTGAGCGCTGTCTTCAGTCACAACACGTAAAGTATGGTCATCGACTAAGAACGCTTCCCCTTTAATAATTTCAACTTTGTTTTTCTTTAATAAGTACTCAACACCAGCAGTTAATTTCTTAACAACTTGGTTATCTTTCCATTCTTGAGTTTTAGCGAAGTCTAAAACAACTTCTTTAGCAGTCACACCAAATACTTCTGAGTGTTGTGCTTCTTGGTAATGATGTCCAGCAGAAATTAACGCTTTAGATGGAATACATCCAACGTTTAAGCAGACACCACCAAAATATTCTTTCTCGATAATCGCAACTTTTTGACCTTCTTGAGCTGCACGAATAGCTGCAACATATCCACCAGGGCCGGCACCGATTACGACTGTATCTAGTTCAATAGCGAAATCGCCTACTACCATTTTTTTCACCTCTTAAAAGTTTTCAAATAAGGAACCGACGTAAACCAATGTCTACGCCGTTCCAACAGTTTAATGAATTAAGCTTCCATTAATAATAATTCTGGATCGTTTAATAGACGTTTGATTTCGTTCATAGCTTTTTGAGCAGTTGCGCCGTCCACGATACGGTGGTCAAAGCTTAATGATAATTTCATGTTACGTCCGATTACGATTTCATCGTTTTCGTTGATAACTGGTTCGCGAACGATTGTACCAACACCTAAAATCGCAACTTCAGGGTAGTTGATAACTGGAGTGAACCAGCCGCCACCTACTGAACCTATGTTAGAAATTGTAATTGTTCCTTGTCCCATATCTCCTGCAGTTAATTTACCTTCATGAGCTTTTGCAGCTAATGCGTTAATTTCATCTGCGATAGCGAACATGCTCTTAGCATTCGCATCTTTGATATTTGGAACGAATAAACCTAAATCTGTATCTGTAGCGATACCGATGTTGATGTAGTTTTTGTAAACAATTTCTTGAGATGCATCGTCGATAGAAGCATTCAATACTGGGAATTTCTTCATTGCTACTGCTAAAGCTTTAACAACGTAAGGTAAGAATGTTAATTTAGTACCTTGAGCAGCTGCAACATCTTTGAATTTCTTACGGTGATCCCAAAGTTTAGAAACTTCAACTTGGTCATGTAATGTAACGTGTGGTGCAGTATGTTTGCTGTTAACCATTGCTTTAGAAATTGCTTTACGCATTGGAGTTAATTTAACGCGTTCTTCACGTTCAGCTGATCCAACGAATGGTTTAGCTGGAGCTGCAGGCGCTGCTGGTGCAGATGCTTGAGCTGGAGCCGCTGCTGGTGCAGATGCTGCTGGAGCTTCTACTGCTGCTGGAGCTGCAGGTGCTGCTACTGGTGCGCCACCGAAGTTATCGATGTCTTCACGAGTAATGCGTCCGCCTTTACCAGTTGGAACTACTGCTGTAATATCAACACCTTTTTCACGTGCATATTGACGAACTGAAGGCATTGCTAATACTAATTTACCAGGGTTGCTTGCCGCTGGAACTCCTGTTGGAGCTGCAGGTGCCGCTGGAGCAGCTGCTGGTGCTGCAGGTGCTGCTGGAGCCGCTGCTGCAGGTGCGTGAGAACCGCCTTCTGTTGCGATTTCAACGATTACATCACCAACGCGAGCTACTGTTCCTTCAGAAACTAAAACTGCTGTAACAGTTCCAGCTACTGGAGAAGGAATAGATTCTACTGATTTATCGTTTTGTACTTCGAATAAAATGTCATCTTCAGCAATTGTGTCGCCTACCTTGATGTCAATTTTAACGATTTCACCTTCTGCAATTCCTTCACCGATGTCAGGTAATTTGAATTGGAAAGTGTTTGATGCTGCTGGTGCAGGTGCTGATGCTGGAGCTGGAGCTGCTGCAGGTGCTGCTTCTGCTGGGCCAGAACCATCGTCGATAACTACGATGATGTCGCCTACGCGTGCTACTGTACCTTCTTGAACTTTAACTTCTAATACTTTACCACTTACTGGAGAAGGAATTTCTTCTACAGATTTGTCGTTTTGTACTTCGAATAAAATATCATCTTCTTGAATTGTATCTCCGACTTTAATGTCGATTTTTACGATTTCGCCTTCTGCGATACCTTCACCGATATCAGGCATTTTAAATTGGAAAGCCATGCTTGTACATCCCTTCTTATTTTTATAAAACTCTAAAGAGCACACTCATTCGAGAGGCTCTTTAGAATGAAAATTGTTAAATTAGAAGTTCACTGTTTCGCGAACTTTAGCTTCAATGTCGCTAGCATTTGGTAACCAGTCGTTTTCTGCTTGACCAAATGGGAAGATTGTATCTGGAGCTGCAACACGTCCGATTGGAGCTTCTAAACTTAAGATTGCACGTTCAGCAATTTCAGACATAACCATTGCGCCGATACCAGCTTGACGTTGTGCTTCTTGAACAACCACTACGCGACCAGTTTTTTCAACTGATGCCAAGATTGTGTCTAAGTCTAATGGAGAAACAGTACGTAAGTCGATAACTTCTACTGAGATTCCTTCTTTTTCTAAGTTCTCAGCAGCTTTAACTGCTTCACGAACCATTGCACCGTAAGTGATTACAGATACGTCTTTACCTTCACGAGTTACAGCAGCTACTCCTAAAGGAACTGTGTATTCTCCTTCTGGAACTTCTTCACGGAATGAACGGTATAATTTCATGTGCTCTAAGTAAACAACTGGGTCGTTGTCACGAATAGCTGAGATTAATAAGCCTTTTGCATCGTATGGGTTTGAAGGGATAACCACTTTCAAACCTGGTGATTGAGCTACTAAACCTTCTAAGTTATCTGAGTGTAATTCTGGAGTATGTACCCCTCCACCCATTGGTGAACGGAATACGATAGGCATTTGACGAGTTCCACCCATACGGTAACGTGTACGAGCTGCTTGAGCTACCACGCTATCCATTACTTCGAATACGAATCCGAAGAATTGGATTTCAGGAACTGGACGGTAACCTTCTAATGCTAAACCGATTGCTAAACCACCGATACCAGATTCTGCTAAAGGAGTATTGAATACGCGGTCTTCACCGAATTCATCTTGAAGCCCTTGAGTCGCACGGAAAACCCCACCGTTTTTACCAACGTCTTCCCCGAAAATTAGGACATTTTCATCACGTTTTAATTCAACAGCCAATGCGTCTGTGATGGCTTGAATCATTGTCATTTGTGCCATAATTATTTATTCTCCTTTGCTTTAAAGTGTTCGATTTGTTCTTTAATAACGTTTGTTGGTTCTTCAAACATTGTTTCTAAGAAGAATGAAACTTTTTGTTTAGGTTGTTTGTCAGCCTCTTTAATCGCTTCTTTGATTTCTTCTTTAGTTGCTTCAATTACTTCGTTTTCTTTTTCTTCTGACCATAAGCCTTTAGCTGTTAGGTAGTTACGGAAACGAATTAATGGATCTTTCTTAGCCCATTCATCTTGAATTCCTTCTGGTTGGTAACGAGTTGGGTCGTCACCTGATAATGTATGAGGACCGTAACGGAAGCAGATTGTTTCGATTAACACAGGACCGTTTCCAGCAACTGCGTATTCACGAGCTTTTTTAGTTACAGCGTAAACTGCTAATGGGTCCATACCATCTACTTGGATACCAGGAATACCAGCAGCAACAGCTTTTTGAGCTAATGTTGGAGCAGCTGTTTGTAACTCACGAGGAGTTGAAATAGCCCAACCGTTGTTTTGAATAAAGAATACTGCAGGAGCTTTATATGCACCAGCGTAGTTAATTCCTTCATAGAAGTCCCCTTGTGAAGATCCTCCATCACCCGTATAAGTTACTGCAACGTTTTTCTTACCACGTTTTTTAAGACCTAAAGCAACACCAGCAGCTTGTACATATTGTGCGCCGATGATGATTTGTGGTGGTAAAGCTTTTAATGATTCTGGGTACATGTTACCTGCAACATGTCCACGAGACCATAAGAATGCTTGTGATAATGGTAAACCGTGTTTTACTAATTGTGGTACATCACGGTAACCTGGTAAAAGAACGTCTTCTTTTTCAATAGCTTTAATTGAAGCTAATTGTGAAGCTTCTTGTCCAGCTGTTGGAGCATAGAAACCTAAACGTCCTTGACGGTTTAATGCAGTTGAACGTTCGTGTAAAATACGAGACCATACCATATCTGTCATTAATTCAACTAATTCGTCGTCAGATAAATCTGGTACTAAGTCAGGATTTACAACTTTTCCTTCTGCGTCTAACACTTGAACCATTTCAAAGTTCGTGTTATTTGGTGTGAAAAGTGCATCGAGATTGAATTTTTTCTTCGTTGCCATACTTCTTTTTTCCCCTTTTCTATAAGAAATTGTGCTTCACAGACAAAACAGGTAGTTAAAACTGTACTATTCCCTCTGCTATCGTATAATAATTTAACAAACTTTTGTGAATTATGCAAGCAAAGAAGACTTTATAGAGCGTTTCTGTTAACTTTGTGAATAAAGTTCTATTTTGTTACGCTTTATAAAGTCTTTTTTTATTCCGATTTGTTCAACTCTTTATCTGTTTTCATCTATTTTCAGCAAATGTACCTATAGTTTTCACTTGCAAACTGTACTAGTTTCACTTTTAGAACTGTACTAATTTATTAAAACAGTTTTAATTGTTTATAAATTTTATCTGTCTTTTCTAAATGCGAAACACTTAGCCCAATCAAACGAATTGGCTTTTCATCCATCATT
>CAJPNA010000058.1 GCA_905371865.1 uncultured Carnobacterium sp. | reverse complement strand
AAAATTTAGTTGTTGCAGGAATTGCTGCAGGAGTATTTTTTGGTGTATCGCTTGGACTCGTAATTTTAGGGAAAGGGACAACAGCTGGTACTGATATTATTGCAATGATGATGAATAAATATTTAGGTTGGAATGTTTCTTCATCCTTACTTATTATTGATTTTTTTATTGTTACTCCTCTGGCATTAGTAATAGGTCTTGAAAAGGCAGTTTTAACATTAATGATGCTATTTATTGCAAGTAAAGTAATCAATTTTGTTTTAGAAGGCTTTAACCCAAGAAAAGCGATTATTATTATTTCTGACCAATTCGAAAGCATTGGAAGAAAAATTCAAAAAGAATTGGATAGAGGAATTACGGTTTTAAATGGACATGGTTTCTATTCAAAACAGCAAAGACAGGTTTTATATGTTGTAATCAATCGTCAACAGTTAATGCCGATTCAAAGAATTATTCATGAAATTGACTCTGAAGCATTTGTTATCATTTCTGACGTAAATCAAGTTATAGGTGAAGGTTTTACATTCTATTTTGATGATAGTGGAAATAAATTAATACATTAGAAGAAGGTTGAATTATGAATTTTAAAAGAATATTAATATTATTTTTAGGATTATTATTCAGTGAAAATGCAGTTTTGGCTCAAAATACAGATATAACAACAAATAACAAATATTCGACATCAGTTTTAGAAAAAAATGAAACTGTTCCAGTAAACAAAGAAGCAGTAGGCGAATCCGCTCAAAAAGAAACTACACAACTTCCTCATGATAAAGAATCAGTTACTTTAAAAAAATCAGGGTGGTTTTTAGAAAGTGATGGTTCATGGTATTTTTATACCGAAAATAACGAATTATTAACTTCAAGTTGGAAAGATAATTATTATTTAGAATCAGATGGAAAAATGGCCAAAAATAAATGGGTAGATAATCATAACTATTACGTTGATTCATCTGGACTCTGGGTACCGGGTAAAAAACAAAAATCTGGTTGGAATAAAGAAAATGGATATTGGTATTTTTACGAAAATGGAGAAGAAATAGCTCGTAATAAATGGATTGACCATCATTATGTTTTAGATGACGGTAAAATGGCTGAGGATAAATGGGTAGATGATTTTAATTACTATGTAGATAGTATGGGGGTGTGGGTTCCTGGAAAGATAAAAGAATATTGGGTAAAATTGGATGCAACTTTCTTTTATTATGAAAACGGAAAACCTGTAAAGAATGCTTGGAGAGGAGATTACTATCTTCAAGAAGATGGATCAATGGCTACTTCTAAATGGGTAGATAACGGGAATTACTACGTCGATTCATTTGGAAAATGGGATAGAAATCATGTAAAAAAACAAGGATGGTTATATGAAGATAATCAATGGTATTTTTACGAAAAAAATGAGCAAAAAGCGTTTTCTAAATGGATTGATCATTATTATGTCTTAACTGATGGAAAAATGGCAAAAAATCAATGGGTTGATCATAATAATTATTTTGTAGACGAATCAGGTAAGTGGGTTCCAGGAAAAATAAAGGAATACTGGGTACAGTTAGATGGAATTTGGTATTACTACGAGAATAGCAGACCTGTTACGAATGTATGGAGGGGAGACTATTATCTAGAATCTGACGGAAAGATGGCAATCAATAAATGGGTGGAGAATTACCATTATTTCGTTGGTGAAAATGGTAAGTGGATTCAAGAAAGAAAGTTGAAAAAAGATTGGGTTCAAGAAAATGGGAAATGGTATTTTTACGAACCTGTTGAAAAAAGGGTAAAAAACGCTTGGCGTGGTGATTATTATCTTGGCGAAACTGGTGAAATGCTTGTTAACCAATGGATTGATAATGATAAATACTATGTTGATGAAAGTGGCCGTTGGATTCCAGAAGCAGCAAAAGGTAAAGAAGGATGGATTAAGAACGATGCTGGAGATTGGCAATATTTTTTTAATGGTATTCCTATAAAAAGTAAATGGATTGATCATTATTATTTGTTAGCTGATGGGAAAATGGCTATAAATCAATGGGTTGACAATTATAAATACTATGTTGATTTAAATGGAGTATGGATTCCTGACCCAAGTACAGTGGGAAATCAAAAAGAATTATTGTTAGAGTTAGCTCGAGGTTATATTGGTGTAGAGCAATTTGATGATCGTCATCAGTATATGGTTAATCAATATAATTCTGGCCCTAGAAGTTATAGTGGATATCGTGTTCACACTTGGGATGATTGGTGTGATATATTTGTTTCATCTATGTTTCAAATGACTGGTATTATCGATTTAATTGGTAAAGAAGCTTATGTTCCATATCATATTAGATTATTAAAACAAAGAGGAATATGGATCGGAAAAGCTACACCTCAACCAGGCGATATTGTAACGTTTGATTGGAACGTCGATGGAATAGCTGATCATATCGCGATTATAGAGAAAGTAGAAGATGATAAGATTATAACAATTGAAGGAAATACAAGTTACGAAAAAGATTCAGATGAATCAAAAGTTCTTCGGAAATCTCATAAATTAACTGAAAATTATATTGTTGGATATGCTCGACCTCAATATAGATAAAAAAACTAGCCATAAGGCTAGTTTTTTATCTATTTTATTAAGAGCAGAGTATATTTGATATTAGTGAAAAAAAAGACTTGTTATGTTATTATAAATTAAATCAATAAAATGATTAAATTTATATAAAGGAGGTAGCTTTATGGTAGGGATTATCATTGCAAGTCATGGTGAGTTCGCTGACGGGATAAAACAATCTGGTTCTATGATTTTTGGAAACCAAGAAAAAGTTGAATCAGTTACATTTATGCCTAGTGAAGGCCCTGAAGACTTACAACGTAAACTGCGTGAGGCTGTTGATAAACTAGAGACAGAAGAAATTCTATTTTTAGTAGATTTATGGGGAGGAAGCCCATTTAACCAAGCAAATATTTTGTTCGAAGAAGATCCTGAACATCGTGCAATTGTTGCTGGTTTAAGCTTACCAATGCTTATTGAATCGTACGCTAGTCGTTTTTCAATGAACACTTCTCATGAAATCGCAAAGGCAATTGCACCAACTGCGATTGAAGGGGTTAAGATTCGCCCAGAAGCTCTTCAACCAGAAGAGAAGAAAGAGGAAAAATCTGCACCTTCAGCACCTGTTACTAATGGGGCCATTCCAGAAGGAACAGTTATTGGAGATGGGAAAATTAAATTTGTTTTAGCTCGTATTGATACTCGTTTGTTACATGGACAAGTAGCTACAAGTTGGACAAAAGCAACAAATCCAAACCGCATTATCGTTGTTTCTGATAAAGTTGCAAAAGATGACTTACGTAAGAAATTAATTGAACAAGCAGCACCTACTGGAGTTCGTGCTCATGTAATTCCACTAGATAAACTAGTAGAAGTGTACAACGATCCACGTTTTGGAGATACAAGGGCATTATTATTATTCGAGACACCACAAGAAGCTTTGGAAGTTATTGAAAAAGGTGTTCATATTGATCAATTAAATATTGGATCAATGGCACACTCTGTAGGTAAAGTTCAAGTAAGTAATGCATTATCATTAGACCAAGATGATGTAGAAACTTATAAAAAATTACGTGATTTAGGTGTTAAAATGGATGTTCGAAAAGTTGTTTCGGATTCTCCTGCAGACATCTTCAAATTAATTGAAGCAAAGTCTAATGAAGGCTTGAAACTATAATAGAGAGATAGGAGATTATTATGGATTTTAATGTATTTCAAATTATTTTAGTCCTAATTGTCGCATTCTTAGCTGGTTTGGAAGGGATTTTAGATGAGTTTCAATTCCATCAACCAATTATTGCTTGTACATTAGTTGGACTTGCGACAGGACATTTAACTGAGGGGATTATCCTTGGTGGTTCTTTACAAATCATTGCACTTGCTTGGGCAAACGTTGGTGCTGCGGTAGCACCTGATGCTGCTTTAGCATCAGTAGCTTCAGCTATTATTTTTATTAAAGGGAATGATTTTACAGAAGGTGGACGTAACCTTGCTATTGCTACTGCTGTTACTTTAGCGACAGTTGGTTTAGTTTTAACAATGGTGGTACGTACATTATCAGTTGCATTAGTCCATAGAGCGGATGCAGCGGCTGAAAAAGGAGACTTCAAAGGAGTTTCATTCTGGCATTATGTTGCATTATCTTGCCAAGGATTACGTATTATGATTCCAGCTGGATTACTTTTATTCTTACCTTCAGATGTTGTTCAAGGTTACTTAAAAGCAATTCCTGATTGGTTTGCTAATGGTATGACAATTGGTGGTAGCATGGTAGTTGCAGTGGGGCTAGCAATGGTTATTAACTTAATGGCTTCTAAAGAAACTTGGCCATTCTTCTTCATTGGTTTCGCAATCGCTCCTTTAAACGAGTTAACATTGATTGCAACTGGTGTTATCGCTTTAAGTTTAGCGTTAATTTACTTAAACTTATCTAATAACAGTGGAAATGGTTCAACTGGTGGACGTTCAGGTTCTGGAGACCCACTAGGTGACATTTTAAATGACTACTAAGGAGTGTGAATGAGATGACAGAGAAAAAAGTATCTTTAACGAAACAAGACCGCTTAAAAGTTATGTTACGTTCACAATTCTTACAAGGTTCTTGGAACTATGAACGTATGCAAAATGGAGGATGGGCATTCTCCCTAATTCCTGCATTGAAAAAATTATACCCAAATCCAGAAGATTCAAAAGCAGCGTTAAAACGTCACTTAGAATTCTTTAATACTCACCCATATATCGCTTCACCAATTCTTGGGGTAACTTTAGCTTTAGAAGAAGACCGTGCAAACGGTGCGTCAATCGATGACGCAACAATTCAAGGGGTTAAAGTTGGTATGATGGGACCCCTAGCTGGTATCGGTGACCCAGTATTCTGGTTTACTGTTCGTCCTATCTTAGGTGCGATCGCCGCAGGATTAGCAGCAACGGGTTCAATCATTGGACCATTATTCTTCTTTATTGTTTGGAACTTAATTCGTATCGCTTTTATGTGGTATACACAAGAGTTAGGATATCGCCAAGGTTCTGAGATTACTAAAGACTTATCAGGTGGTATTTTACAATCTATTACAAAAGTTTCTTCAATTGTAGGGATGTTTGTAATGGGGATTTTAGTACAACGTTGGACAAGTATGAAATTCCCACTTGTCTTAACAAAAGTACAATTGACGGCTGATCAATATATTCAAACTCCTGGAAAAGATGATGTTGTGACTGGTGGGCAACTTCAAGAGATCGTTGCCAAATTATTGGATGGTAAAAAATTATCGCCTGAAGTAGTAACTACTCTTCAAGACAACTTGAACAAATTGATTCCAGGATTGGCTGCTTTACTATTAACATTCTTAGTAATGTGGTTATTGAAGAAAAATGTAAAACCAATTTACATTATCTTTGGGCTATTTGCATTAGGTATTTTAGCTGGTTTAACAGGAGTAATGGCTCCTTAATCCTACTTGATTGGAGATAGACTATGGCTGTTTCATTAAATACAAAAGCGATTTATAAAACAAAAGCAAACCTTTTTAATGGAGGAATAGGATTTAAAAATGGTGATATCCTTATTGGAGATCGCGCATTCGAATTCTATAATCATCAGAACCCGGAAAGCTATCTTCAAATTCCATGGGAAGAAATTAAATTGGTTAGGGCTCATGTCATGTTTAAAGGACGTTTTATTAGAGCATACTATATTGATACGAAACAAGCTGGAACATTTCAGTTTATTTCTTCAGATGCTGGAAGAACTCTTAAAATGATGAGAGATTTTATTGGAAATGATAAAATCGTTAAAACTGAACCATTATTTAGTTTGAAAAAACTATTTAAAAAGTAATAAAAAGGCGGATGCTAAAGCATTCGCCTTTTTAAATTTCATTTGTAAGTAGAAAGGGATAATGATCCATGGAAAGATTCAAATTCACCGTTGGATATGTTACAAATTCGCCATCCTTTTGAGCTTTTATAGGTTCATAAATTTTTATATTGGCTTTTGTACATGAGTATTCTTTTAAATTTCGGGGGAACAGTTTGAAATGAGTTCCGTTTGTTAAAATAAACGGAAAAGCTTTTAGAACTGTAAAAAGAGAGACTTTTCTAGCAATTGCAATTTGAAAATAATGATTCCCTTGTGTTGCAGAAGGTACAAAGCGAATCCCTCCTCCAAAATAAGAATGATTAAAAGCTCCAAGAAGAAGATTTTCTGTAGAAGCAAAACTTTTCCCATCATCAAGAGTGATTAGAGCATCAAACTCTTTACGCTCTTTAAAAGCCTTAATAATAGGAGTAAGATAAGAAGCTTTTTTAATTCCTTTTGCTTGAAGAAGTGCTTGCCTTTGTTTTTGGTTTATTTCACAGATAGCAGCATCAATTCCAAATCCCATCGAATTTAAGATGATACCAGTTGATTGTGAGTTTGCTTCTGAGTAAGTAAGAAATTCTAAGTCAATAATATTATTCTCTGAAAGCTTTTCAATAAACTTTCTTGAGTGATGAGTTAAATTCATTTCCCGTGAAAAATCATTTCCAGTTCCTGCCGGTAAATAGCTAAGTGGAATAATGATATTATGTTGTTTCAAAAAATGAAGAGCTTCATTAAGAGTTCCATCTCCACCAACAATTACGATTATTGTATGTTGATTACGTTCATTTATATGCTTTTTCATCAATTCTGGAAGTTCTCCTGCTTTTTGAGTTTGAAATAACTTGAAGGGAATTCCTTTTTCTGTACAAGCTTCAACAATATGATTGATTTGTTGCTGGCCTGAAAAACTGCCAGACATCGGATTTCCAAAAATAAATAAATTCATGAAATACTTCCTTTCGACTCTTCACAATTATAGCATAAATGAAAGTAAAAAAAGAGTGATTTTTGTAAGAAATAACGTATAATGAAGATGAGGTGAAAGTATGGCTAATGATTTTTTTGAGCGAGTGTTAAATCCTACTTGGAAAAATTTAAGTAGAGAATCAAAAGAAGTAGTAATTCGAAATATTCTACGCTTTTTCGTGAATCCAATACTAACAATTGAAGATTTAAAGTTTGTACAATATGATTATGCTGGTATCACAAATGATACGTTTGAAGTAACAATTGATGGTAGAGTTTTTGTTTTTGTACCTGGTCAGAAAGAGGTTGTTCTTGGGTGGGATAGCGGTTTGTCAGGACTTTCTGGACTAGATTGTAGCGAAGAACGTCAAGAGCTTCGTTACGCTTTTAAACGCTATTTAAATCAACATTTAACGGGTTTTATGTTTTTGAATCAAGAGGTACAAGAAAAGGACCTTTCTTCTGAAAAATTAACTACACAAATGGTTGAAGATGGCATTAATTTGATGACATCTGAATTAAGAAAAGTTGATATTTCAGCAATGTTAGTGGAAAAGAAACCTTATTTTGTAGGTCTTCGCTTTATCGGAAACTATTCAGTTGTTACAGGACAATTAACAGGAGCAGAAGAAGTTGCACCTGAAACACTAGAAATTATGGAAGAAGCTATTACTCCCGATAATTCAATGGAAGCACTGTTCCAAGAATTCCCTAGAGCGGTTCGAGTGGACCGTTACTTCATGCAACAAGACTTGAAGAATCCTGATAATTTTGCTTGCTACGTGGCCGACCCTGTTAGTTATGAAGAGGCTAGAAAAGAAATTGAACGTACTGGTATGGGGCTTTTAAATGAAGATGAATGGGAGTATTGCTGTGGAAGCGGTACGCGTCGTCTCTTTAAATGGGGTAACCAATTATATCGTTCTCTAATTCGAGACGAAGCTAATTCTCCTATATGGAATGAAAATATGTTTGGTTTGGAAATTGCAAATGCTGAATTTGGACCTGAATTAATTGAGGGCAGACCATATACTAAGGGAGCATGGTTAGAAGAAAATTTCAAAGCACCTGTTTTGAATTTATTGCCACTATCGTCTTATTATTCTGTTAATTTACCACTATTAGTGGATCCTAATGGTTATCTTGCTGCAGGGTATTACTGCGCAAGACGTGCTATTCGAATTGAAATGTAAAAAAGAAATCAGTCACTTTTGTGGCTGATTTTTTAAATATTTATTAAAGTCAAAAAAAGTCAAATGTAAATATTGACCTTTCCTGACTAATGGTATATACTTAATATGTGGTCAGAAGAGCACAAAAGGAGGAATGAATATGAATATTGAAAAGATGACAACAACAATGCAACAAGCATTAGGACAAGCGCAACAAATTGCGATGGTCCGTAAACATCAAGAAATAGATATTCCTCATTTATGGAAAGTATTTATGGAACCAGATCACTTTGCTAGAAAT
>CAJPNA010000057.1 GCA_905371865.1 uncultured Carnobacterium sp. | reverse complement strand
TATTACAAGTGCACGATGAATTGATTTTTGAAGTGCCACAAGATGAATTAGAAAGTCTTCAAAGTTTAGTAGAAGAAGTCATGGAAAATGCCGTCAGTCTGAAAGTTCCACTACGAGCAGATAGTAATGTAGGGGACAACTGGTTTGAAGCAAAATAACTAAAAATAGAATGAGCATCGCATCTTAACAAATGTAAGTTAGGGATGCCCATTGTGTTTTATCTTTTGAGTTTATAGCGTTTTTGTAGTATACTTTTTGAGTTAAGAGAAGAAGTTAAGGTGATGGAAGGGCTCTTTTAGCGTTCAGATTCCATCACTTTCATTTTGTCAATCAATGGAGGAAATACATGAAATTAAGAAATGATATTCGCAATATTGCTATTATCGCCCACGTTGACCATGGTAAAACAACACTTGTGGATGAATTATTAAAACAATCAGATACTTTAGATGCACGTACAGAATTATCAGAACGCGCAATGGACTCAAACGATATCGAACGTGAACGCGGTATTACTATTTTAGCGAAAAATACAGCTGTTCTATATAAAGGAACTCGAATCAATATTATGGATACACCAGGACACGCGGACTTCGGTGGAGAAGTAGAACGTATCATGAAAATGGTAGACGGTGTAGTTCTTGTAGTGGATGCGTATGAAGGTACAATGCCTCAAACTCGTTTTGTATTGAAAAAAGCGTTAGAACAACATTTAACACCAATAGTTGTAGTAAACAAAATCGACCGTGACGCTGCTCGTCCAGAAGAAGTAGTTGATGAAGTATTAGAATTATTCATCGAATTAGGTGCGGATGATGATCAATTAGAATTCCCAGTAGTTTATGCTTCAGCATTAAACGGAACTTCAAGTTTATCAGACAACCCAGCGGACCAAGAAAAAACAATGGATTACTTATTCGATACAATTATCGAACATATCCCAGCTCCAGTAGATAACTCAGATGAACCATTACAATTCCAAGTATCATTATTAGACTATAATGACTACGTTGGACGTATCGGTATCGGTCGTGTATTCCGTGGAACTATCAAAGTTGGGGATCAAGTAACGTTATTAAAATTAGACGGTACAAAGAAAAACTTCCGTGTTACTAAATTATTTGGTTTCTTTGGATTAAATCGTTTAGAAATCAACGAAGCAAAAGCAGGGGACTTAATTGCTCTATCTGGTATGGAAGACATCTTCGTTGGAGAAACAGTAACACCGGTAGATACACAAGAAAGCCTACCAGTATTACACATTGACGAACCAACCTTACAAATGACATTCTTGACAAACAACTCACCATTTGCGGGTCGTGAAGGGAAGTTCGTTACAGCTCGTAAGATTGAAGAACGTCTAATGCGTGAATTACAAACAGACGTATCTCTAAAAGTTGAACCAACTGATTCACCAGATGCATGGATTGTATCAGGACGTGGGGAATTACACTTATCAATCTTAATCGAAAACATGCGTCGTGAAGGATTTGAGTTACAAGTATCTCGTCCAGAAGTAATTATTAAAGAAATCGATGGCGTAAAATGTGAACCATTTGAACGTGTACAAATCGATACTCCTGAAGAATACATGGGTTCAATTATCGAATCATTAAGTAACCGTAAAGGTGAAATGCAAGATATGCAACATAACGATAATGGACAAGTTCGTATTGTCTTCTTAGTTCCAGCACGAGGATTATTAGGATATACAACGGAATTCTTATCCATGACACGTGGTTACGGAATTATGAACCACACATTCGATCAATACTTACCATACATTCCAACAAGCATCGGCGGACGCCGTAATGGGGCGCTTGTGTCAACAGATACAGGAAAAGCAACGACTTACGGAATTATGGGTGTTGAAGACCGTGGTGTAATCTTCACTGAGCCAGGTACTGAAATTTATGAAGGAATGATTGTTGGAGAACACTCTCGTGAAAATGACTTAGCGGTTAATATTACGAAAGCAAAACAACAAACAAATATTCGTTCAGCTACGAAAGATCAAACTTCAGTGATTAAGACTCCTAAGAAACTATCTCTTGAAGAGTCATTAGAATTCTTATCAGACGATGAATACTGCGAAATTACTCCAGAAACGATTCGTTTAAGAAAACAAATTCTAAATAAAGGCGAACGTGAAAAAGCAAATAAACGTAAAAAACAAGCCGAAGCAGAAAATTAATCTGAATTGTAAAAAGGTGGATGCATTGCATCCACCTTTTACTTGTTTTTATTGATTTAATGTAACTCGAACTGTAATACCATTGTTGTCGGTAATATCGACTTCTTTTTCGCTACGTTTTTCAACAGTAGTAGCAAGAATCGTTGCTTTTTGAAGAATATCTTTAAAGACTGAAGCATCATTTGTTTCAACTGTATAATAAGCAAGCCCTGGAATATTTTTTACGCGAACATCAAGATGAGGGCCTCCCCATTGGTTGATCGCAAGATGATGGTGATAATCACCAGAAGCAATCCAACTTCCTGAAGGGACTGAGAATTTATCTTCGACTGGAAGAAGCGTAGTTAAGTATTCCATCGTCTCTTTTGAATTGCGAGCTGATAGGTGAACGTGACCCATGCGTGTTCCTTCTGGCATTTGGTAAGGAATAGTATCATGACCTAATTCGTAGATTTCTTGGCCAGCCATTTCCTCAGTGACACCAATAATCCTTCCATC
The DNA here is from genome assembly GCA_905371865.1 of uncultured Carnobacterium sp. Classification (GTDB taxonomy): domain Bacteria; phylum Bacillota; class Bacilli; order Lactobacillales; family Aerococcaceae; genus Granulicatella. The sequence continues at coordinate 5,653 of CAJPNA010000057.1, read as the reverse complement.
TTCACGAATATCCCAGACGCTTACTGGTTTATCGTGGTATACTTCAATTCCATTTCCCTTGAAATCTTCAAGATAAATTGCTTCACCATAACCATGGTCTGACGCCCCAACAAGTGGCAGAGACGTATGAACGGCGTGTCTTAAGAAGTCACCAAGTGCTTCACGAGTTGGAAGATGAATAGCTAAGTGGTATAGACCATAACTTTCCTTAACGCCCTTATTGATATTGGTCTGAATCAAACGAACGAGAGGAGTTGTTCCAACGCCTAACAATACTTCGTTGTCAGACTGACTTAAGATTTGTAGACCGAGTTTTTTGTGTAAAATTCAGTTTCCTGCAATAGATGATTAACATTTAGTGCCACTTCATTTAATTTAATTTGGCTATTATATAATGGGTACATTTTCATTCCCTCTTTCTTTTTTGTATGAGTTTAGTATACACTTTAACGCTAAAATGATAAATAACTTGCTCATGAAGTTTTGAATTTTAAAAGTTAAGTGATACCGTATACGGTATCACTTGTATTGTTAGGCGTATTGTGTTTTTGCATACAGTTGTAGTATCCTTATAGTAGTAAGGTTTATAGAGAGAAGAGATGACAAATGACAAAACAAAGAAAAATCATGTACGGAGTTTTTGGAGTACTATTTGCATTGATTTTGTTGGCGTTAGGTTTGATTCAAATGTTTACCTATCGAGCAACACCTGAGGCGCAAGAAACGTGGAATGTTGCTGCTTTTGAACAAAAAAACAATTGGACTCATTTTGAAGTGACTGGAGAAAAGAAAGGGACGCTTCTATTTTATACGGGTGCTTTAGTTGAACCACAAGCCTATGCGAAATTAGCAGACGGCTTAGCTAAAGAAGGAATCGAAGTGTACATTATTTCCTCTCAGTTAAATTTACCGGTATTGGATAATAGGACGATGGCCACTATCGTGAAAGAAGAGCACTTGGATAAAGTGTTTATTGGGGGACATTCTCTGGGGGGAGTTGTGTCGACAGTTGAAGCGAAACATCTAGAAGAAATAAATAAAGTTGCTGGATTAATCTTGCTTGCAAGTTATACAGATAAGAGTACGGATATTAGTGGAACACAAATTCCTGTATTGTCAATTACAGCTTCGAATGATAAAATTTTGAATCAGGATAAATATGAGGAGGCTAAGTCAAGGTTGCCGGAGTCTACAACCTATACAACGATTGAAGGTGGAAATCATAGTGGCTTTGGACTTTATGGTCAGCAAAACGGCGATGGTACTGCTACAATGACTGCAGAGGAACAACAAAAACAACTAATCCAACTAATTAAGCAATTTATCGTAACCCATTAAGCTAGGCTTCGGTCTGGCTTTTTTACGCTAGAGTTGAGTTTTCACACCGTGGCAGTTATCATTAAAGTAATGAATTTTGGAGGTGCATTGTATGCAACAAAAAGTAACAAAGAATTGGGTCACTATCGGGACAGGTGTTATTGCTAATGAACTAGCGGTAGCACTAGAATCACTGAACGGAAAACTCTATGGAGTTGCTAACCGCACCTATACAAATGCTGTGAAATTTGCAGAAAAATACGGCATTGAAAAAGTATATAACGAGATTGATGAGGTCTTTACGGATCCAGCAGTGGATATTATTTATATTTCTACTCCGCATAACACGCATATTCACTATTTAAGAAAAGCCTTAGCAGCAGGGAAACATGTATTGTGTGAAAAGGCTATTACGTTAAACAGTGAAGAATTAGAAGAAGGATTGCAACTCGCTAAAGAAAATAATGTTGTTTTGGCTGAAGCGATGACGCTTTACCATATGCCAGTCTACAAACAATTAAGTAAAGCTGCTGAAAATCTTGGGGACCTTCGTATGATTCAAATGAACTTCGGAAGCTATAAAGATTATGATATGACGAATCGATTCTTTAATCGCAATCTTGCTGGAGGAGCATTACTGGATATTGGTGTATACGCCCTGTCTTGTATTCGTTATTTCATGAGTGAGGCCCCAAGTTCAATGGTTTCTCAAGTGAAATTAGCGCCTACTGGTGTGGATGAACAAGCCGGTATCGTGTTGACAAATGGCGCTGGAGAAATGGCAACCGTTACAATGACGCTCCATGCTAAACAACCAAAACGCGGAGTGATTGCATATGACAAAGGATATATCGAGATTGTTGATTATCCAAGAGCTCATAAAGCAATCATTACTTATACAGAAGATGGACACGTTGAAACTTTTGAAGATGAACTAGGACTAGATGCCTTAGCCTATGAAGTACTCGATATGGAGGCAACAATAGATACAGGAGAAGACCACATGCATCTAGAATATACGGTTGATGTGATGAAAATCATGACAGACTTACGCCGTGAATGGGGAATTAAGTATCCTGAGGAAGAGGAAGTATGAAGCAACAAGAACAATTAAAAGCGATGGAACAATATGCTAAAAGAGTGCTCAGCTCAGATGTTTCAGGGCATGATTGGTCGCATATTGAACGAGTGGTCAATACGACAAAGACGATTGCACGAGCAGAAGGGGCAGACTTATTTATTTGCGAAGCAGCAGCGCTCCTTCATGATGTTATCGATGATAAGATTGTAAAAGACCCAGCAGTTGCATTGAAGGAATTAAAAGAATTTCTAACTTCTATTGAGCTAACCTCTGAACAGATAGATGCTATTGAATCTATCATTACAAGAATGTCGTTTAAGAATCATAAGGAGCAACAAGAACTTTCGCTCGAAGGAAAAGTAGTACAAGATGCCGACCGATTAGATGCAATTGGTGCCATCGGAATTGCCAGGGTAATGTGTTACTCCGGAAGTACAGGAAGACCGATTCATCGTCCAGAGTTGAAACCTCGTGAGGAGTTGACACCTGAAGAATATCGCAATGGTGAGTCCACTGCGATTATGCATTTCTATGAGAAACTATTAAAACTGAAAGAATTAATGAATACTGACTACGGTAGGGAATTAGCTAAAGGACGTCATGCTTTTTTAGAAATGTATCTAGAGCAATTCTACGAAGAGTGGGAAGGTTTGAGATGAAATGTAAGCGACAAATTTTTGTCGCTTATTTGTTTTGAAAAGAAAACAGGTGTAAAATAGTACTACATTTTAAGGTGAGAGGATTGGTTGCGTGGAAGTAGAGCAACAACTAACGAATAAAGAACTAAGAAAAAATATATTTGTTATTGTATGGCCAGTGTTTGTAGAAGTGCTTCTTGGAGCGCTCTTTGGAATGGTTGATATGATGATGGTTGGGAAGGTGCCTGGAGATACTGCTGCGGCTGTTTCTGCAGTTGGGATGACAAACCAACCGATGTTTCTGGGCTTAAGTTTGATTCAAGCGTTGAATGTTGGAGGAACTGCGATTATTGCTAGGTATTTTGGGGCGAAGAAATATAACCGAATGGGAAGTATCTTGAAGCATGTAATGATACTTGCAATGGTATTTTGTGTGATGCCCGCAGCGATTTTAATGTTGATTTTCGCGCCAGAGATTTTATCGCTGATGGGTGCAGATGAGACGGTTATTAATGTTGGGTTAAATTACTTCAGGATTGTGACGATTGGTTTTATTTTTCAATCACTATCGTTCACTGTAACCGCGGCACTACGAGGAATCGGTGAAACAAAAATTCCAATGAAGAATAATATTATTGCGAATAGTTGCAATGTGTTAGGGAATGCCATTTTGATTTATGGAATGTTTGGATTCCCGGTCTTAGGTGTTACTGGGGCTGCGGTTTCGACTGCCTTATCGAATCTGATTGCGATGGTATTGAATGTTCGTTACATCTTATCTGGAAAGAGTGTGTTAAAACTAGACTTTAAGGAAAAATTTGAGTTTAGTTTTGATGTGATGCGTGATTTAGTGCGTATCGGTATTCCAACAGCATTAGAACAAATGGCTCTTCGTTTTGGGGTTATCATGTTCTTGAAAATTGTTTCTGGTTTAGGAAACAATGTGTATGCGGCTCACCAAATTGCCCTAAATGTACTATCTCTCTCATATTCCCCAGCCCAAGCTTTCGGTATTACAGCTTCGTCATTAATGGGACAATCGCTTGGTGCTAAAAACGAAAAATTGGCAGAGCGCTACACAAAAATGTGTCAGCGAATTGGTTTGACTTTAGCGATTATGATGTCTGCTTCAATTTACCTTGGAGCAACACTTTTAGCAGGGATGTATACTGATAATGTAGAAATTATTCAAAATACTGTGATTGCTTTATCCATTGTTGCATTTGTTCAACCATTCCAAAGTCACCAACTAATTACTTCTGGAGCCCTGCGTGGGGCAGGCGATACTGTGTGGCCACTGATTGCGATTTTCATCGGATCATGTGTGATTCGATTAAGTTTAGGATATGTATTTGTAAATTTCTTCGAATGGGGACTTTCTGGTGCATGGTATGCGGTCTTTATCGATCAATTTATTCGGGATATGATCATTCTCCTTCGTTTTAGAAGCGGACGATGGAAAAATATTCGAATTGCATAAAGGAAAGGCTGGAATTTTCTAGCCTTTTTTGTTTTAGTGGTAAAGAAAGAGGAGGAGTTTACTGAAATGTTAGAAAATTGAAAGAAAACTTATGGAGATTGATTTTTTATTGATTTTCTATTATTTTTGATTGGTGCAGCAACGGTGTTTGTGATACTATAGTAGAAAGATGTAAAGAGATTGGAGTTTTCAAACGATTATGGCAAGAAAAGGTTTATTAATCGTTTTATCTGGGCCTTCAGGTGTCGGAAAAGGAACAGTACGCGCGGCTATTTTTGCAAAAGGCAATCAAAAATTTGTGTACTCAGTATCTGCAACGACTCGTAAGCCAAGACCAGGTGAAGTGGATGGGAAAGATTATTTCTTCAAATCTAGAGAAGAATTTGAAGCTATGATTGCAAATAAAAAATTATTAGAATATGCTGAATATGTAGGGAACTACTATGGAACACCTTTAGAATATGTGCAAGAAACATTAGATAAAGGAAAAGATGTATTCTTAGAAATTGAAGTTCAGGGTGCACTTCAAGTTCGCGAAGCAATGCCAGATGGGGTGTTTATCTTCTTAACACCACCTGATTTATATGAGCTAGAATCTCGCATCGTAAACCGTGGAACAGATTCAGACGAAGTGATTAGAAACCGTATGAAGGTTGCAAGAGAGGAACTTGGTCTTATGAAGTATTATGATTACTCTGTTGTAAATGACAAAGTGGAAAATGCGGTACAACAAGTTGAAGCTATTATTCAAACTGAACATTTACGAATTCAACGAAATATAGAGAATATTGAAGAGTTTGAAGACGAGTTAGAAGAAATTTTAGAGGAAGAGTAGAAAGAGGGAAAGTTGTTATGATGTTATACCCATCAATCGATAAATTATTAAAAAAAATTGATTCAAAATATTCTTTAGTAATTCTTTCAAGCAAACGTGCACATGAATTACACCACAATGAACCAGCATTGTTAGAATACTATGAATCACATAAAAATGTTGGTCGTGCATTAGAAGAAATCGCAGTTGGAAAATTAACTATCCGCGAAGATAGCAAACCAGAACATGTATAAATTAAATTTATGACTCTTTGTCAAATAGTGTTGATGAAGAATTTTAGGAAGGAATTAAGCAACTAATTG
>CAJPNA010000056.1 GCA_905371865.1 uncultured Carnobacterium sp. | reverse complement strand
CATTATTTATGAGACAGCATATTGTGAAGATGCCGGATCAATCTGAATTATACGATGAGTTAAATGGAATCGAACATTTGAATTTCTATGCCTCGATGTGGAAAGTAGCTTCTGGAACGGTTCAAACTGTGATAGAGCAGTTAAAAATGGAAGACTATATTCATCAAAAAGTGGGCGGATATTCACTCGGGATGCGGCAGCGCCTTTGTTTTGCATTGGTGCTAGTTACAAAAGCAGATTACATGCTTGTGGATGAAGTGATGAACGGATTAGATCCTGATAATGTGGAATTGATTTCTAAAGTGTTGAGACAGTTACGAAATGAAGGAAAAACGATCGTAATGGCCTCTCATTTACTGAACAATCTTGATTCGATTGCCGACAAGATTTATTTTATGAAGGAGAAACGAATCGCCTTGGAATATTCACCACAAATGGAAGGCATCGATACACTACAATTGACCTTTATTTCAAAAGAGTATTTCGAAAAGTTTGTAGAGCAATTTCCAAGAGAAGTAGAAATGATGAATCGCGAAGGAAGACAGATTAGCATTCACCTTACAGATGGTGAGCTTCCAAAAGAAAAATGGGAGTGGATACTAGAAAGCATCCATCAATGTAGTGAAATTAAGATTGGATCAAAAGGTTGTTACGCCCTTTATAAAGAACTGTACGGATAGTACAATCGAAAGTTGAAAAAGTGAGGAGAAGCTAGAATGAGAACACAATTACTGTTGATTGTTCGAAATCGATTAATGAAAATTCAGTTCATCGGTTATGTATTGCTGATGGTTGTTTTTCTTGTGATGAATTTTCAACAAAAATCTTCTCTCAATGAACTTTTGAATACCACTTTAAATCAAGGAGATAAAATTCATTTGATACTAATCAATGAATATGAAGAGGAAGCAAAGAAAAAAAGTTTAACAGAAACAGAGGAAAAATGGTTAGAGGATGCAGTTGCTTATCATCGTTCAGTAACAGCGTTTCAAAATCAAGATTATAAAACTTATATAAAAGAACAGATTCATTTTTGGGAGTTGCGACTTGAATTAAGAGATAAAGAACAATCACCCCTTCCGATTTACAATACACTTGGATTTAATCCTAGTAAGCAGGAACAGTTAGAGTATAAGAATGTCAAACAATATTTAATGGAATTTCGTTCTTTAGAGGAGAAGGGTCGCTATCAATTAGACGATATTTTACAAATGCAGAATCGAATTTTTTGGATGGAATGGACAAAATATAATGAACCGATGCTGTACTGGTTGCCAGTTCTATTTTCAATCTTGCTACTATTTATCAGTCCCATTCTGTTAGATGATTGGAAGCATCGAAGTATATTAGCGGTGAAGCCGATTCGCGAATGGAAATATTTATTACAAAAGATCAGTAGTTACTGGTTGATAAACATGGCGCTTGTAATTCTTGTTTTATTTGCAGTTTTCTTAGTACAGAGTGTATCTTTTGGCTGGGACACCCTTACTTCGCTGACACTTGTATTTCGTAGGGCAGAGGAGGTTCTCTTGCTTCCATTACAATTTATCGGGATTGCCCTACTCTTTGCAGCGTGTGTGCTCCTATTCTTAATCAATCTCGTCGCATGGTGTAATCAGTTGACTAGAAATAAGATGGTAGGGTTCATCGTAGGACTTATGGTTATTTGGGCAGAGCCTATCTTACGTTCTATGAAGATTTATCCTTCTTTTGCAGATAAGTTGCCACTGTACTATGTGAACTTTGGCTCTGTAATCCAAGGGATGAAAGATGATTTTTATTCGACAGGTACGTTTACGATTTCAAACGGATGTGCCAGCTTACTTGTGGGGGCGTTTGTGTTCTTCTTATTAACGATTGGAACTTCTTGCTGGCAAGAACGTCTGAGACGAGGGGGTTCGGTATGAGTAGACTGGTTCAGTTAGATAGAATGCATTTAAAAAAACGAGGATTTTTCTATAAGATACCGCTTCTTATTTTAGTAGTTGCAACGCTTGTCATTGGATATCATCACGTTACAGGGAAACCGACCTTAAGAGATGTGATTGAGCGACAGTTTTCTCAGATAGATGATCTTAAAGAGTCGTTTGAGAATCAAATGACGATTGATGAAAATACAAAGAAAGAGATGGATACTACTTTTCAAGCGCTCTATCAAACCTATGCGCAAGAAAATGGGATTTATACAGTGAAGGGGAAAACGGAGCGGCTGATTCCGATTTATGAAAAGCGATTGGAATTGGTGGGATCTCTTCTAAGGCGTGCCCCAAAAGAATGGGCGGATTCGTTAGAGAGTCCTATGCAAATTAAAGCTAAACTCCAATTATTCCATTATTTAGTTGGAAAAGAGATATCCTACCAAACCTATTATCAGTATGGTGATTTTATAAAGACGATTTTCCAACTTCTAGGCCACGGTATCCTTGTCTTCTTTTTTCTTGTACAAGTTGGGGAATATTTAGAAAGAAAACAACGGCACCGAACGCTGCTAGAAATAGTACCGCTTTCTAATAAAGAAGAATTATTGACAGAAACGCTCTATTCTTTGAAATACTTTTATGCTTTTTCTAGTCTGCTGGTGATTGTGTCTGTTGTGGGGTATGGAATCATAATCCATGAGAATGTTTTTTTGTTTCCTGTATCGTATGTGTCAAATGGGGAAACAATCTTTATTTCAGCGATTCAAGGGATTCTATTGGCGATTGGATATCCATTGCTAGCAATTGTTGGGTTATTCATTGCACAGATGCTGCTCTTTTCTTTGATTAAAGATACGATGGTGTCGACGATTGTTCTCTTTATCCTTGGATGCTTGGGTATTGGAGGATATTCGTTAGGGGCTATTTTACCGATTAGTCTGTTACCAGCTCTACAACAGGGAGTACCGCTTGTGATAGGAGCCCTTGTTGGAATAGCCTTTTCCACTATATTCATTGGATTAAGACTAAGAAATATAAGGAAGTGAGAAATTACATTTTCTCACTTTTCTTTAATTTTCCGTCCAAAGTCCTATACACATTGGATTAAGACGATGTTAAACTATGAGCATAACAATAAATTGAAGTGGAGCGAGTGTGTATGAGGGTTGTTTTTCAGAAGTTTAAAAAAGAAGTGTTCGTGACTATTGCGATTTTAACATTAATTGCGACCTCTCAATTATTAACAAGTATTGTCAATGCAGAGATTTTAGACTATTTAGTAAAAATGGATATGAACGGGTTTATCCGTGAGACGATTCTATTAGTCGCAATTTTTGCTTTATATTTGTTGTTTACCTATATGTTGATTCGCTATCAAGCGTTCTTTGAACAAAAGGTAGTTACTTGGTTACGAGATCGAATTAGTCATGCCATAAAGAATACTTCTTATGAACGCTTTTATGAGAAAAATAGTCAAACCTATATTTCTTGGTTTACAAGTGATATGGAACAAATTAGAACAAAAGCTTTTACGCCTACGATTGAAGTCGTTGGGGGAGCCATCTCTGCTGTATTTTCTGCGGTAGCGCTATTTATGTATCATTGGTCTATTGTATTATTAACCGCTTTTTGTATTATTTTGATGGCAGTATTACCCGCATTGTTTTCCGGAGAGTTAACAGCTAAAACGATGAAAACATCTGAAGAAAACGAGCATTTTTCAAAACATGTTTCGGACTTATTAAGTGGATATGATACTTTATTCGTATTTAGAAAGTTGAACTATTTGACTCAAAAAATCCATGAAAGATCTGTCAAAGTTGGAGATACACAACGAGATTTTAGTAAAACAATGGCAAAAGTTGCCGTAAGTGGTGGAATCAGTAATTTATTTTGCCAAGTTTCTGTCTTCGTTTTAACAGGATATCTAGCCTATATCGGAGAAGTGAGTATCGGTAGTATCATTGCTACAACAGGCCTTAGCGGAATCATTTTTAATGTGCTTGGAAATATCAGTCAGAAAATCGGTTCGATCAAAAGTACAGCTCCTCTATTTGAAAAATATGAACTACTTAAGTCTGCGCAAAATAATGAGAATGTGGATAAAGAAGATTCTCGTACTTTAATTGAAGTATCAGACGTCTCTTTCAATTACGGAGAAAAGGTGATTTTAAATCATGTCTCTCTGGGGGTTGACGAAGGACAAAAATACGCGATTACTGGCGAAAGCGGAACAGGGAAATCAACGCTATTAAATATTATCGCTGCTAAATTAACGGAGTATTTAGGAGAAGTGAAATTTGCTGGGGTCGATGTGAAGAAACAATCCTATGATGAGTTATATCGTCAAATGGTCTATATCGCCCAAAAACCACATATCTTCACGACAACTATTCGCGAAAATGTAACGCTCACAGAAGAGTATACGGACGAAGAAGTTTGGGAATCTCTTGAAAAGGTTGGACTCGCAACTATTGTACGAAACTTGCCACAAGGATTAGATACAGTCTTAGGCGATGGCGATTCAAATTTATCCGGCGGCCAGTTGCAACGCATTGCCTTCGCGCGTGGACTCATAAAACAACCAAAAGTCTTCTTACTGGATGAAGTTAGCTCCAACTTAGATGAAAAGACAACCATTGAGGTGTTGAAACCTATCCTAGAAGATAAGAGCGTGACCGTTCTATGGGTAACACACCATCTTCCCGAAGCCTTAAAAGAAACTATCAAACAAACGATTCAGATGAGTGAGTTGAATCATGTAAATTAAAGAAAATGAAGAGCCTTCCTATTGGTAAATAGGAAGGCTTTTTTGTTGTGATGTTCGATTGAATGCAATTTTTTCTTTGAAAAGAGCCTAAAACGATGTAATAAATGAAAAAAATATGACTAATAAATTAAGAAAATTATAAGAAAACGTTACAGAAAGATGTTAAATGTTACAAGAACGTATGTTCTTGTCATTTATTTGTAATAATAACGTCAGAAAAAGTCAAAAAAATTAAGTGGCCTTAACAAAGGGCATAAAATCAACACTTTCATTTTTTTTCATGGTAACATAATGGCATTCATTAAGTTCGCGACTCAAAAAAATTATGCGAACGAGATTTTTGAATTCTATGAAAGAATCAAAAGTCGGAAAGGAAAACATGAAACCAATCAAGAAACAATTCATGATGGTGACAGCATCACTTGCATTATTTGGCTTTGCAGGTTTTACAGCGAATTCAGCAAGTGCAAACGAAGTAGAATGGACAGCACGTACTGTTGAAGAAGTAACGCAAGATGTGAAAAAAGACGATAATGGAGTGCAAGAGTACACGATTAAATGGGGAGATACATTATCTGTAATCTCTGAAGCAACAGGAGTTTCTTTAGATTCACTTGTTCAAGTAAATGAGATTCAAAATGCGAATCTAATCTATCCTGGAACAGTTCTTCGTTTTTCAGCAGACCAAAAAGAAGTATCTGTTGATAATGGAGAAGAAGAACACTCTTATCGTGTTCAAGAAAATAATGAAGTGACAGAAGTAGAAAAATCTGAAGCAACAACGCCAACATATAGCGAGTCTTCAGCAGAGGAAACTGCTCAAGCAAGTCAAGGAGGCTATTACTTAACCGTAGAAGCGACTGCATATTCATATAATGAACCAGGCCTTTCTAACTACACTGCTGATGGAACCAACCTTTTATATGATTCAAAAGTTATTGCGGTTGACCCACGTGTAATCCCATTAGGCTCATATGTTGAAATTCCAGGATATGGAGTTTATCGTGCTGCAGATACAGGTGGAGCGATTAAAGGAAATAAAATCGATGTTCACATGGTTAATCTAACAGATGTTTATAACTTTGGACGTCGTACAATCACTATTCGAGTATTACAATAATCACTGAATAGAATTTAACTTTATGAGGAGTCGGGTTTATAGGATCTGGCTCTTTTTTAGTTCAAGAGAAAGTTAAGAAAAGGTAAGACCTGACTAGAAAACTAGGAAAGATTTTAGAACTATGGTATATTAGTACCATCGATTAAAAAAGAAACCAGTAGGAGAGGGAATTTTATGAAGAAAAAATTCACAGGAATGTTAGTGCTAGCCTCAACTTTAGCATTAGCAGCTTGCTCAAATAATACAAATTCAGAAACAATTGCTAGTACAAAGTATGGTAATGTGACTAGAGAAGAATTTGTGAATGCAATGAAAGAAACCGTTGGGGAACAAACTTTACAACGTTTAGTCTTAACAAAAGTGTTAGAAGGAACAGTAGAAGATTCTAAAAAATTAAAAGAAGCTGCTGAACAAGAAGTTGCAAAATTAGTGACTCAATATGGTGGTGAAAGTGGAATGTTAGCCGCTTTAAAACAAAGCGGAATTACTTCAGTAGATGCGTATCGTCAAACAATTTACTTAAATAAATTAATGACAGCTGCTGTTAAAAAGGCTGCAGCATTTACAGACGAAGATATTAAAAAATATTACGATGAGTGGGAACCACAAATCAAAGTACAACATATTTTGATTGCGGCTAAAGCAACTGCTTCTGATGAAGAAAAAGCAGCCGCAAAAGCTAAAGCTGAAGAATTAATTCAAAAATTAAAAGATGGCGCTGATTTTTCTGAACTAGCGAAGGAAAACTCTGCCGATACAGGTACAGCTTCTAAAGGTGGAGAAATTGGACCATTCAAACGTTCAGATATGGTGAAAGAGTTCTCAGAAGCATCTTACAATTTGAAAAATGTAGGAGATATCACAGAAACTCCAGTCGAAACTCAATTTGGGTACCACATTATTAAGATGTTAGACAAAGGTGAGAAGAAATCGTTTGATGAAGTGAAATCTAAAATGGAAGAAGAAATGCTACAAGCAAAATTAAAAGATACAGCATTCTTACATCAAACAATGGTGGATTTATTGAAAGCTGCTGACGTGAAGATTTCTGATGAAAGCTTAAAAAATGCATTGAAGACCTTCTTAGATGCGGGTGATTCAACAACTTCTTCTAAATAATCTGTATCTTTCGTTTTTTTGTAAGGTACATTAAAGGAACTTTATTCCTCGAGGGGCTATTTGAAATAGCTTATCGAGGATTTTTTCCTATATTTGTGTTTTTAGTGTCTTTTCTGTCAAGAAGTGTCTTTATCTTGTAGATAACTGTTGACATATTAGAGATTAGCTGTATAATTCAATTTATAACGCGAGGAAATGGAAAGTAATCTTTGAGGCATTAGTAGAGAGCTTGGGGTTGGTGAAACCAAGTAGTGATAAGAAGATGAAAATGGCCATTGAGTGGACTTTTTGAGCTTTAGAAGTAAGGGAAGTACGGGGCGCCCGTTATAGCGACACGATTTCAAAGAAGAATCTATGGAATCGATTGAGGTTTATTCAGTGATGAATGAACAAATAAAGGTGGTAACACGGTATTGTTGAAATGATCGTCCTTTGTCCATTTTGGGCAGAGGATTTTTTTATTGTGTTCGAAGGAATAAGGGGGAATGTGTGGATAATACAGCTTGATGGAAAAAAATAAAATACAATTATTGGAGGAAAAACAATGAAAATCAAACACTTATTTTTAACAGCAATTGCGGCGATTACATTAGCTGCATGTGGAAGTCAAACATCAAAAGAGGAAGTAAAGCAAGCTACTACTGAAGCAGCTCAAACTGTTAAAGTTGCAGTTGTTGGGAGTGCAGCTCATGAATTATGGGATTATGTTGCTGAAAAGGCGAAGAAAGAAAACATTAATATCGAAGTTGTAGAAATGAACGACTATGTTTTGCCAAATACAGCTTTAGAAGAAGGTTCTGTTCAAATGAATGCCTTCCAACACCGTGCTTACTTAGCGCAATGGAACAAAGATAAAGGGAGTGATTTAAAAGAAATCGGGACGACTTTCATCACACCTTTATACTATTTCTCAACGAAATATAAATCATTAAAAGATTTACCTGAAAAAGCAAAAGTTTTAGTTCCTAAAGAAGTAGCGATTCAAGGTCGTGCATTAGTGGCGCTGCAAACAGAAGGATTAATCACATTAAAAGATGGCGTTGGCACAAAGGCTTCACTAGCTGATATCACAAGCAACCCTCGTAATTTAGAAATCATCGAAGCAGAATCTGCTCAAGCTCCTCAAATGTTACAAGACGTGGATGCAGCTTCTATCAATGGTTCAATGGCTCAAGATGCTGGATTGAAGATTGAAGATAACATCTTTACAGATGCAAACCACTTAGATACGATTCCAAAAGATCGTTATAACATTATCGTTGTGAATGGAAAAGATGCAGACAACCCAGTTTACAAAAAAATCGTTGAGTTATACCAAACGGACGATGTTGCTAAAAAAATGGACGAAATTGGTCCTGGACAATACTTCCCAGTTTGGAAATCTGAAAAATAATCAAGTATAGAAAGAAGTAGCTTTGTGCTGCTTCTTTTTTTGTTGTCTATATAGTTTAAAAACTATATGGGAAAGTAGAGGGTATAGTCTAATGTTCGAAAATCGGTCTTATCATTTGAGTGGATAGGCTATATA
>CAJPNA010000055.1 GCA_905371865.1 uncultured Carnobacterium sp. | reverse complement strand
CGAATACTACGAAGCGGTCCCCAGCTTGAGGCGAAGCGTTAAGACCTGTAATTTCAACTGGAGTCGCAGGTAAAGCAGTTTTCACACGGCGTCCTTGGTCATTCACCATTACACGTACACGTCCGAATGTGTTCCCTACAACGATTGGATCCCCAACTTTAAGAGTTCCTTCTTGAACCAATAATGTTGCGATAGGTCCTTTTGATTTGTCTAAACGCGCTTCAATTACAGTACCTAAAGCTAATCGGTTAGGATTTGCTTTCAATTCTTGAACTTCAGCAACTAATAGAATCATTTCTAGTAATTCTTCGATGTTTTGGTTGAATTTCGCTGAAATCTCAACGAAAATTGTGTCCCCACCCCATGCTTCAGGCACAAGTCCTAAATCTGAAAGTTCTTGCATGACGCGTCCAGGGTTTGCAGCAGGTTTATCGATTTTATTTACTGCCACGATGATTGGAACATCAGCAGCTTTTGCATGGTTAATTGCTTCGATTGTTTGTGGCATTACACCGTCATCGGCTGCTACTACGATAACTGTAATATCAGTGATGTCCGCACCACGCGCACGCATTGTTGTGAAGGCCGCGTGACCTGGAGTATCTAAGAATGTAATTGGTTTTCCATCAATTTTGATTTGGTACGCACCAATATGTTGAGTAATTCCCCCTGCTTCTCCCGCTACAACTGAAGAGTTACGTAATTGGTCAAGCAATGTTGTTTTACCGTGGTCAACGTGTCCCATGATAGTTACAACTGGAGGACGTACAGTACTTTCAACGTTTTCAGAAGCTGCTTCTTCAAAATACACATCTAAATCAGAAATATCTTTTTCGATTTTTTCTTCAGCATCCATACCGTAGTCAGCCGCCAATAATTCAATAGCGTCCTTTGATAGACCTTGGTTTAATGTTGCCATTACGCCTAGTAAAAATAATTTTTTGATGATTTCTGCTGGTTCACGTTTGATTTTCTTCGCTAATTCAGCAACAGTCATACCATCTGTGTATACTAATACATCTGGTAATTCATGGAATTTACGTGCAGGAACAGCTGGTTTAGTTTTTTGTTCATCACGACGGTTACCTTTTTTACCTTTTTGGTTGCGGTTTTTCTTGCTGAAACCATCATTGTTAGAATCGCTATAACGTTGTTGGTTTCTTCTTTCGTTATTACGATTGTTTCTTGGTGATTCGAAACGATCGTTGTTATTGTTTTGTTTTTGGTTATTACGAGGACGTTCTGCTTGTCCTTGTTGGTTTGAATGAGCTTCAGTACGTGCTGGTTCTTTCTTAAATGAAGGACGGTTTCCATTCGCATTTTGTTGTTTTTGATTTGGACGTTCTTGATTTCTCTTATCATTTTGGTCATGACGTCTTTGGTTGTGAGAATGGTTTCGTTCTTGATTTTGTTTTTGATGTCCTTGTTTTGGAGCGCGATCTTCTCTCTTCGTGAATTCTTGCTTAGGAACTACTTTTTTAGTTTCAGCTTTTTTCGCTTCTTGTTTTGGAGCAGATTTTACTTCTTGCTTTGGAGCCTTTGCAGGTTTAGTAGCAGGCTTAGAATTCCAAGCTCCTTTAATTTTTGAGATTTCAGATTCTTCCATTGTAGACATATGACTATTATATGAAATACCTACTTCTTTTGCTTTTTCAATAATTTCTTTACTAGCCACATTCAATTCTTTCGCTAATTCGTATACGCGAGTTTTCGACATAGTCTCACCTTCCTATTCGTTCATATCGTTAAATCCCTTCATCTTCAGTAGACTCTTTGTAAACCCTCGATCATCAATTAAAACGATGGAACGTCTTTTGCCAATCGCTAGAGACAATTCATCCGTTTCAAATTGCTGAACAAAAGGAATTTCATAATATTCACATTTGTTTTTGATTTTTTTAACCGTGTTTGCACTACAATCTTTGGTACAAATCACTAAATTTCCTTTTTGTCTTTGAATACTTTGGATAACTTGCTCCTCGCCACTAATGAGTTTACGAGCAGCTGTTGCCATTCCAAGTAGATTCAAAGCTCTTTGTTTAACGAGCTCTTCCATCACTAAATAACTCTTTTCTTGCTTTTTGATGTTCTACATAAGCGAGAAGTTCTTCGTAAAATGCATCTGGAATTTCAATTTCTAATTGTTTTTCAAACAGACGATTTTTCCAAGCTTTCTCAACTAAAGTAGGTTCAAGAGTAATATAAGCGCCACGGCCGTTTACTTTACCAGTTGGATCGATTTGCGCAACACCTTCAGCATTACGAACAATACGAACCAACTCTTTCTTCGGCATCATTTCACCAGAAGCGATACAACGGCGCATCGGAATCTTTTTCTTTTTCATCGTGCACCTCCTGTATTTTATTCTTCTTCAGAAGAATATTCTTCTGTTTCTTCAACGACTGGATTTGCTAAGTTTTCTAAATACTCTTCATAAGCAGTTTCAGATTTAATATCAATACGGTATCCTGTTAATTTTGCTGCTAGGCGTGCATTTTGACCACGTTTTCCGATTGCTAAAGAAAGCTGGTGGTCAGGAACAACGACGATACAACCGTTATTATCCGAATTAAATTCAACTTTCAACACTTGAGCTGGATTTAAAGCATTTTTAATATAGATTGCTGGATCTTCATTCCATTCAACAATATCCATATTTTCACCATTTAATTCTTCAACAATGTTATGAACACGTTGTCCACGTGGCCCTACACATGTGCCGACAGGATCTAAGTTAGCATCGTTAGTACGAACTGCAACTTTAGCACGATCTCCTGCTTCACGTGCAATAGATACAATTTCTACTACTCCATCATAAATTTCAGGAACTTCTTGTTCAAATAAACGTTTTAACAAATCTGGATGCGTACGACTTACAAAAATTTGTGGCCCTTTTGTAGTGTTATCTACTTTAGAAACTAAAACTTTGATTCGTTGATCTGGTAAGTACTCTTCTGTTGGGATTTGGTCTTGTTTGGCCATTCCGGCAACGATACGACCAAGGTTTACATAGACATAACGGAAATCTTGACGATCTACAACACCTGTCATGATTTCATTTTCGTATTGAATGAATTCATTATAGATATTTGTTCGTTCAGCATCACGAAGACGTTGCATAATGACCTGTTTCGCTGTTTGAGCAGCAATACGTCCGAAGTCTTTTGGAGTTACTTCAAAACGAATTTTATCTCCAACTTCATAGGCTTTATGCTTTTCGTGCGCCTCTTCAAGACTAACTTCTAGTGTTGAATCGAATACATATTCAACTACTTCTTTTACAGCATAAACGTGCATATTTCCTTTCTTTTGGTCAAACTCTACTTCTACATTTTGTGCTTGTCCATAGTTTTTCTTGTATGCAGATACTAATGCTGCTTCTAAAGCTGTAATCACAACATCTTTAGAGATTCCTTTTTCTTCTTCGAGAACTGTTAATGCTCTAAGCATTTCTTTACTCATATGTTTACTCCTTTACTCCTTAGAATTTGATTGCTAGACGAGCTTTCGCAATGTTTTTCCGTTCAATGGTAAATTCTTTTGTTCTTGTTTTGATTTGTACGTTCAATGTAACGGTTTCTTCGTCGACGGAAAGAAGTGTTCCTTCAAGGAATTTCTCACCTTCAATATTTTGATAAAACGATAAATGTACGTATGAACCAATGGCTGCTTTTAATTCTTCCTCGTTTCTTAGTGGACGTTCTGCACCAGGTGAAGAAACTTCTAGGAAGTATGCTTGTGGAATTGGATCTGGATTTTGAGCGTCAAGAATCTCACTGAATTTTTCACTCATAAATGCACAATCATCTAAATCGATTCCGCCTGGTTTATCCAAGTAAAAACGTAGAAACCAATTTTTTCCTTCTTTAACAAATTCTAAGTCGAATAACTCAAAGCCTTCTTTTTGGATTACATCTCTAGTAAGCTCTGTTACCGTCTCAGTCACTTTACTCATAGCCTCAACCTCCTTATTAATCGAGTCCATGTCGATAAAAAGAGTGAGCGTTTCCGCTCACTCTCCTCTCAACTACTATTCTACTTATTTAGTATATCATATTATTTGCGAATGTCGCAACTATTCTGATATCAGAACAAATCATCAAATAAGGATAATTGGTTTTCATCCGGCAGATGGTCTAAGACTTTATTTTCTGTCATATAATCGATTAAAGTCTTTGAAACTTTACCTCGAGTAGCTAAATCTTTCTTAGATAAGAAAGGTTGTTCTTGTCTAGCCTCAACGATTTTATTCGCAACGTTCAGTCCTAATCCTTGAATTGCTCTAAATGGAGCAATCAAAGAGTCGCCTTCTATCACAAAATTACTTGCCTCAGACTTATCAACATCCACCATTTTGAAGTGGAATCCACGTTCTACCATCTCGTTAGCAAGTTCAAGAACAGTTAGCAAGTTTTGTTCCTTCGCACTAGCTTCCATTCCCTTTTCCCTAATTTCTTTAATTCGTTTCTTAATCATCTCTTTTCCTTGAGACATTGCAACGATATCAAAATCTTGTGCACGTACTGAGAAATAAGCGCAGTAGTATAACAATGGTTTATGAACCTTAAACCAAGCTACACGTAACGCCATCAAAACATAGGCAGCTGCATGGGCTTTCGGGAACATATACTTAATTTTTAAACAAGATTGAATATACCATTCAGGTACATTATTTTCTCTCATGATAGCCTGGAAGTCATCAGGAATCCCTTTTCCTTTACGAACACCTTCCATAATTTTGAAAGCTACACCTTCTTCAACGCCTTTATGGATTAAGTACACCATAATATCGTCACGACATCCAATAACTTCGGAAAGTGGAATATTATGAAGTCGAATTAATTCTTCGGCATTTCCAAGATACACGTCCGTACCATGGGATAGACCAGAGATTTGAAGGAGCTCCGTAAATGTGTTTGGTTTTGTCTGTTCAAGCATCCCTCGAACGAATTTTGTACCAAATTCTGGAATCCCAAGAGTTCCTGTATTCGAGTCAATTTGTTCGGGTGTAACACCTAAAACTTCAGTACCACCAAAAATTTTCATTACTTCTGGATCATCTGGTGGAATTGATTTTGGATCCATTCCTGATAAGTCTTGTAACATCCGAATTACGGTTGGATCATCATGTCCAAGAATATCAAGTTTCAATACATTATCGTGAATCGAATGGAAGTCAAAGTGGGTTGTTCTCCACTCTGCACTCAAATCATCAGCTGGATATTGGATTGGTGTAAAGTCGTACACATCCATATAATCCGGAATAACAATAATCCCTCCAGGGTGCTGACCAGTACTTCGTTTCACTCCAGTACAGCCATTTGCAAGTCTTTCAACTTCAGCTTGTCTGAACTCTAATCCTAAATCTCTTTCATAGCCTTTCACATAACCAAAAGCTGTCTTATCAGCAACCGTACTAATAGTTCCAGCACGATAGACATAATCTTCACCGAAAAGAACTTTCGTATAGTTATGTGCTTGCGGTTGATATTCTCCACTAAAGTTTAAATCAATATCAGGAACTTTGTCTCCATAGAAGCCTAAGAAAGTTTCAAAAGGAATGTCATGTCCATCTTTAACCATTCTGGTATTACATCTTGGACAGTTTTTTTCAGGTAAGTCAAAACCTGAACCTACTGATCCATCGTCAAAGAATTCTGATAATTGGCACTGTGGACATCTATAGTGAGGTGCTAACGGATTCACTTCGGTAATTCCAGTTAAAGTAGCTACTAAAGATGAACCTACAGACCCACGAGAACCAACTAAATATCCGTCCTGATTACTCTTTAATACAAGTTTTTGAGCAATTAAATAAATTACGGAAAAGCCATTTCCAATAATACTTTTTAGTTCTTTCTTAATACGATCGTCTACAATTTTAGGAAGAGGGTTCCCATACCATTCATGGGCTTTATCATAACTTAGTTTAGTAATCTCATCCTCTGCTCCTTCAATTTTTGGAGTATATAAATCATCTTTTACAGGTGTAATTTCCTCTAATTGTTCGCTAACCCAATTAGAATTTTTAACGACTACCTCATAAGCTTTATTTTCTCCAAGAAATGCGAATTCTTTCAACATTTCATCCGTTGTTCTTAAATGAGCATCAGGATACTCTTGCGGGACTCCATTGTTGACTGAAGTTAACAGTATTTCTCTATAAATTTTATCTTCAGGATTTAAATAATGGACATTACCAGTTGCCACAACTGGTTTTCCAAGTTCATCCCCTAATCTCACTAAGTTTTGGATAATTTCTTCTAAGTGATGTTCATTTCGAATTAATTCTTTTTTAATAAGAGGACGATAAATAGCTTTTGGCATAATCTCGATGTAATCATAAAACTTCGCTTTTTCTTTGGCTTCGTTATACCCTTTTTGCATCATCGCTTCAAAAACTTCACCTTCAGCACATCCCGAACCTAGTAAGAATGAATCTCTTCGACTAGAGAGCATGCTCCTTAAAATACGAGGAACTCGGTAATAATACTGAATATTGGACTGAGAAACTACCTTGAATAATTCTTTTAATCCAGCTTGATCTTTTGCAAAAATTGTTGCATGGAAAGGACGGCCATTCTTAAATACTTCTTCTGGATGAATATTTGTATTTAATTCATCATGATATAAAAGTTGATGGTCGTTTGCTGCCTCTTTAAGGAAAATATGACATAAATAACCCGTTGTTTCAGAATCATATACGGCACGGTGGTGTTGTTCCAATGCAACATTATAGCGTTTTGCAAGTGTATTTAAACGGTGCGATTTCAATTGTGGATGAAGCACACGAGATAATTCTAAAGTATCGATAACTGGTTGTTCAGTTCGCTCAATTCCAACATTCTCATAGCCTGTATTTAAAAATCCCATATCAAAGCTAGCATTATGCGCAACTAAGATACAATCTTTAGAAAATTCATGGAATTCTTTTAACACTTGTTCAACTGATTTAGAACCTCTGACCATATCATCGGTAATCCCCGTTAGTTGAATCGTCGTTGCGGATAGTGGATGACCAGGATCAATAAATTCTTCGAACTTATCAATCACTACTCCATTCTTCATTTTGACGGCTGCTAATTCGATAATACTATCATAAATTGCAGAAAGTCCCGTTGTTTCAACGTCAAAGACTACATAAGTAGCATCTTCTAATAAAATATGCTGAGGATTGTATGCTACATTCACATGGTCATCAACAATGTTTCCTTCTAAACCATAAAGAATTTTAATTCCGTTCTTCTTTCCAGCACCATGAGCTTCAGGATAAGCTTGTAAATTCGCATGATCCGTAATCGCAATCGCCTTATGCCCCCATTTAGCAGCTTGGGTTACTAAATCACTTGGAGAATTCGTTGCATCCATTACAGACATATTCGTATGCATATGCAATTCGACACGTTTTTCTCCTTCAAAAGTATCCTTTCTTCCTTCGTGCTTAACTAAATTCATATCTCGAATAATCATACCGAGTTCTTGAGAATATTTATTAACTTCTATACTACCAAATGCCTTTATCCAGGTTCCTTTTTTTAATCCTTCTAATGCTGCTTCATCTTCAGGTGTCGAAGGGAATAAGGTTGCGCTGATTGATGAAGTATAATCTGTAAGTTTAATATTTCCGAAGAGCTTTCCTTTTGCTTTTCCTCTACGAAGTTCAATATCAAAAATTTTGCCTTCAATAACTACATTTCGTTCTTCTTCAAAAATATCAGCAATGGCTCTCGTTTCAGAATTAGATTTGATGATTTTTCCATAAATGACTCCCTCCTGCTTAGAGTTAGTAGACATAGGTTTGTTCTTTTGAGTGGAACTTACCATCATTTGAGCATTCTTTTGAGCTTCATTAAAATCATCCTGTATTTGTTGTTCCTTTTGCTCAAAAAGTTCCGTCATTTTTTCATGCATTTCATCATCTAATTGGATGTGAATTCCTATTTTTGGGAACCCAACTTCTATATACGCTTGCTGAATCTTTGGAATACAATTTTTTACTAAGTGCGTTTTCGTTAATTCATTCGGACAATGAATTTGAATTTGATTATTGACGAACTTCGGTGTTTGTCCTAACAATATTTGATGAGAAACGGATGATTCATCCTTTATAGCATCAAGTATATAAGCCCAGTAATCCTGTATTAAAGTTTCATTTACAATCACGTTTTCTGCAGTTGTTATGATTGCTTTTGCCCCACCAAAGCGCTCGTAATTTCTGCTCAATAATTCAGAAAACAATTGAAATTTTTCAAAGAGAAATATATTTGGATTATGAATATGAAAAATCCAATTTTGATTTGATTTTGAAATGTCAATTCGTAATAACTTAGCGTCATCAAAATCCGGTGAGAAAACATTAACATCAGCAATATCAAATTGTTCAATTACTTTTTTCATTAAATCCTTATGTGATTGGCTCATTGTTTCCTCCTCTTTTTTTACATAAGAAGAGTGTTCTACAGGTGTAGAAACACTCTTAGGT